>DATCXS010000092.1:0-6884 GCA_036565645.1 Mucilaginibacter sp. | reverse complement strand
TGATAAACAGCGGCGTACCGTAAACCGACTTAAACGCCCTCACCGGCGAGTTAACGCCACCCGGGAAATACGTCTTAGCCTTAGCATATAATTCGGCAGATTTTTCCCTGCTGATATCCGGCTTACCCGTGGTATTTAGCGGCAGGTCATCCTCGCCCTGAAACATCTTTTTTATTGAGTCTAACATACTCTTAGTCAATAGACCATAGTTCATGGTCCATAGTTTTATTTTTATAATTTATTAAGTCGGATATTGACCGTCG
Source organism: Mucilaginibacter sp. (assembly GCA_036565645.1). Taxonomy (GTDB): domain Bacteria; phylum Bacteroidota; class Bacteroidia; order Sphingobacteriales; family Sphingobacteriaceae; genus Mucilaginibacter. The sequence goes on along the minus strand of DATCXS010000092.1, from coordinate 6,621 downwards.
ACTATGGGCTGTTGGCTTACAGCCAACCGTTCTCTAACACTTCTTTTGCGTGATAGGTTAATATCGCTGTTGCGCCAGCGCGACGAATGCTGGTAAGCACCTCGGTAACGGCGCGCTGCTCGTTTAACCAGCCTTTTTGCACTGCGGCTTTCAGCATGGCGTATTCGCCGCTTACGTTATAGGCGGCTACCGGTAATTCGGTGTCGTCTTTTATAAGTTTGATAACGTCCAGGTAAGCCAATGCAGGTTTTACCATCAGGAAATCTGCACCCTCTTCTTCGTCCAGGCGTGCCTCGATCAAAGCTTCACGCTGATTGGCAGGGTTCATCTGGTAAGTTTTCTTGTCGCCAAATTTTGGTGCCGAATTTAAGGCATCCCTAAACGGACCATAAAAGGCACTGGCATATTTAGCCGAGTACGACATAATAGATACATTGGTAAAGCCATTATCATCCAGCACATTGCGTATGTAGCCAACCCGGCCATCCATCATATCGCTTGGCGCAATAATGTCAGCCCCGGCTTGTGCCTGTGCTAATGACATTTTGCCCAATATCTCTAAGGTCTCATCATTTAAAATATGACCATTCTCTACTATCCCGTCATGACCGTCGCTGCTGTATGGGTCCATAGCTACGTCGGTAACTACGCAGGCCTCAGGGAAATGTTTTTTTACCTCGCGGATAGCACGCAGATACAAGCCCTCTTCGCGGTGGCTCTCAGTAGCGTATTTGTCCTTTAGCTCCTCGCTGATATTTGGAAACAGATCAAACGCCTTCAGCCCCAAATTCATGCAGCTTTCTACCTCGCGCAGCAAATTATCTATCGAGTAACGGTAGATACCCGGCATCGAAGCCACTTCGCTTTTCTGATTTTCACCCTCAACAATAAACAGCGGGAATATCAGGTTAGCTGCACTCACATGCGTCTCCTGTACCATCTGTCTGATCACTTCGCTCTTGCGATTTCTTCTTGGTCGTTGTAACATTTTTTGTTCATTAGTTCAGTGGTTCATTAGTTTATTTGGCTTGGCAGCTTCACAAAGCGGCACCATGAACCAGTGAACAACCTATAATCCAAACACCGCCTCGGCCAGCCCCACTTCATCGGGCGAGAAAGGCAACGTATATTTAACACCCATTTCATCAAATTTCGCACCGGTTGATTTACCGATGGCAATAACTTTCTGATAGGGGTCCAGTAAATTTTCAGCAAAATAAGCGTCAACATTTGATGGGCTGGTGAATACCAGCACATCGGCTCCAGAGCCTTCTACCTCGTCCTCTAATACCGTCTCATAAACCACTATATCTATTACTTTAGTATCCGCAGATAACCCTTTTTGTATACTTCGCAGTGACTCTTCTGCCCCCGGAAACAACACTTGTGTACCGTTTGCAACCTTTGCAAATTCCTGAGCAACTTCGGCCGAGTCATTACCGATACCGGTAAAGTCGGCAAGGTGGCCTTGGCGGCGCAGCATTTCTTCGCTGCCTGCCCCCATTACGCCAAACTTTACATCTTTAGGCAAAGCCGGCTGTAACTGGAAGAAATACTCTACAGCATTCTTGCTCGAAAAGAATATCCAGTCGACATATTTTAATATATATGGATCAAGCTTGGTAATCACCGGCACTGTCCGGATCAGCGAACGGCCATCTATCTGTATGTTGTGTTTCTCTAATGCGCGTCTGAAATAGCTTTGTTCAGATACCTCGCGAGAGATAAAGACACTTACCGGCAACTTACGGTCGGCATTAAATTTGGTGACCACAAGCTCGGCCAGACCATCGGTTTTGTCCGACTCTAAGAACACCCGGTCAGGAAACTGATCGCCTTCTTCGGCTTTCGAGGTAAATACCTGGAATACGCCGTCATCCTTACGGCAATAGCAACCTAAAGGCAAATGGCAACCTCCGCCAAATAACTTCAACACCGTACGCTCCACCGAAAGTTCTTCGGCTACGTCGGGATGATGCAGTACTTGCAGCGCTTTATATAGTTCAATGTCGCTTTCGCGGATCTGGATGGCCAGTACGCCTTGTGCAGGGGCAGGTACAACCTCGTTAGGGGTTAGTTCTTCTACATGGAACTCGCTCAGGTCAATACCCAGGCGGCTAACACCGGCTTTGGCCAGCATAATGGCGTCATATTCTTCTTCGCGCAGTTTATTAATGCGGGTGGGTACGTTACCACGCAGGTCCTCAATCTCTAAATCGGGGCGATAAGCCAGCAACTGCGCCTTACGGCGGTTAGATGAAGTACCCACAATAGCACCATATTTAACCGATAGCTTTTGCTTAACGTCTACACAATCCTTCAGTATCAATAACAACTCTGAGGGGTCTTCGCGTTCTGACACGGCGGCAATCATCAAACCCGGCGGGTTTTCGGTCGGCAGGTCTTTGTGGCTATGTACGGCCAGGTCAATAGTGCCGGCCAATAGCTCTTCTTCCAGTTCTTTGGTAAAAAAGCCCTTACCCTCCAGTTTATCAAAACTTAAGTTAAGTATGCGGTCGCCCTGGGTTTTGATGATCTTTAACTCAGCATTGATGTTTGCTTTTGCCAGGCTATCCTTTACAAAATTAGCCTGCCACAGCGCCAATTCGCTTCCGCGGGTTCCTATAATTAATGTTCTTTCCAAGAGGGTCAATCTATTTGCAACCGCAAATTTAATTTTTTAAACCGATGGTTATATATTTAATTAAGGATATGAAGATTGAGTGACGAATGTTTAATGAGTGAGTGAGTGGGGAGTGAGTGGGGACGTTTGATATTAGTTATTTGATTAACTGAAGTTGTTTGTATGAGGTGTTTTGTTTCACGCAAGTGTGCAACAAGTGAAACAAAATGAAATAGATTTTCAGTTAATTTATTGACAATCAATTTATTGTAAATTTTAGTGAAACAGAATGAAACAAGATTACTGACAATATTATGTCACCACCGGCAAAGCCCAAATACTCAATATCCAATCTGTGGTTCTGATATGAGCGTTGCCTGCGGCCCTGCGCTGAGTTATGTTGGTAGATGTTTATAAAATTACTACGGTTGTAGAGACGCGATTGCTTTTCTAGCCTACTCCGACTTCAAACTATCCACTGGATTAGCAAAGGATGCCCTGACCGTTTGCCAGCTTACGGTGAGTAGCGTTATTAGCAGTGCACCTAAGCTGGTCAAGGCAAATATCCACCAGGATATGTGTACACGGTAAGTATAATGCATTAGCCATTGTTTCATAAAATAATTAGCCAGTGGGACAGCTATCAGCAGCGATATACTTACCAGCACCACAAACTCGGTTGATAATAAACGCCACAAGCCTGTTACCGAAGCACCCAGCACTTTACGCACACCTATTTCTTTTTTTCGCTGTTCGGCCACAAATGATGCCATCCCGAAAAGACCCAAACAGCTAATAAAGATGGCCAGCACAGTAAATACCCCGGCTAGTTTACCTATACGCTCTTCGGTGGCAAATTTTTTGGCGTACTCCGTATCAACAAATTGGTAATCAAAAAGCTCCTGAGGAAAGTATTCATTAAAAATATGCTTCATTTTTGGCAATGCTTCCGTTACGCTCATTTTCGGGTTAATGCGTATTTGCAGCTGACTACCTGTATTAGGAACCAAACCATATAGAATTGGTTTAACCGGTTCAAACGGTGATTTTATGACCAGGTTTTTAACCACTCCTATAATTGTATAATCACGATCCCAATGTACAGTTTTACCTAGCGGATCTTTCATGCCCATAAATTGAGCGGCCGATTCATTGATAAGTATGGCAGAAGAGTCTGCGCCAAATGCAGGGGAAAAATCACGCCCTTTGATCACTTTCCAATTTAAGGTTTTACCATAATCGGCCGTTACACCAAATATTCCAAAGTTTGATTGCAAGTTAGGGTCCTTGCCCGTCCACGACAAGCCGCTATAATTTGACCATATATCTGTAACCGGGCTGTTTGACCTGCTCATAGACGCTACAGCGCCCGAATTGATCATGTCTGCCTTGAAAGCACCAAAATGCTTCGCCCCGCGATCTAATAACTGCACTTGCAATAAACCTTGCTGATTATAACCCACCGGTCGATCTTTGGAATAGTTAACCTCCATGAAAATGATCACGGTGCCAATGATCAGCGCCACCGAAACCGCAAATTGCACCACCACCAAAGCTTTGCGTGGTACAGCAGCAAACCTACCGGTTTTAAACGTGCCTTTCAATACTTTAACCGGGTTAAATGACGATAAATAAAGTGCAGGATAGCTGCCGGCTATGATTGCGGTAACTACTGTAAATAACAAGCCTGTCATCCAAAATGCAACACTGCCGTAAAGCACATTTATATTTTGTGTTGATACTTGATTAAAAGCAGGCAATGACAATTGAACGATGATTAGGGCTATTACAAAAGCAAAAAAGGCTAGCAATAAAGATTCTGCGTAGAATTGTGCTATAAGCTGCCCGCGCATAGAGCCTACCGTTTTACGAATACCTACTTCTTTAGCGCGTTTTTCGCTGCGTGCGGTGCTTAAATTCATAAAATTTATACAGGCCAGCAATAGTACAAATGCACCTATCATAATAAACATGTGTACGAATTGAATAGCGCCGCCAACGTTTTTGCCGTTTTCAAATTCGTGATATAAATGCAAGTCGCTCATCCGTTGCAAGAAAACCTGCGCTTTGAATGACAGCCCCACATCATCATGATCATGCGCCAGGCCTTTTAATTTTAAATCCTTGATTTTAGCAGTCACCTTGTCAATATTGGCCCATGGCTGTAATTCGGCAAATATCTCCCATGAGTTGTTTCCCCACGTAGTGGCTGCTTCTTTTAAATAAGGTTCGGTTGTCACATACAGATCCCAAGGCGCAATAAATCCTCCTGTTTCGTAAAAAGTAGTATTTTGCGGCAGATCTTCATAAACACCGGTTACTTTCACATTAAACTTATTATCAATTTTGATTGATTTGTTAATTGGGTCGCTATTGCCAAAAAGCGCTTTTGCAGTAGATGCCGATACCAAAATAGACGATGGGTTATTAAGTGTTTTGCCCGAGCCCTTTAACATTCGTAATGTAAACATATCCGGACCTTCTGGCTGCATAAACATACCCGGTGAGCTGAGTTTCTTTTCGTCGGTTGAAAGCATTCGCTGAGTTGGCTTTATCAGCACTACATTTTTAAAATCATGCTTATATTCTCTGCGCAACTGATAACCTAAAGGGATAGGCATATCGCGCCCTGTTGTTATCTTGCCGTTTGAGGTCTCATTTTGTATCACCATCACTATATGTTTATAGTTTTTGTGATAATGATCAAAAGTAAACTCATTATAAACCCATAAGCCTATAAGCATAGCTACCGCCATACCGATAGACAAACCGCCGACATTGATCAAAGCAGCAAACTTATTTTTGATAAGGCTTCTCCAGGCTATTTTGATGTAACTTCTGAACATGATAATTAAATATAGGTATCCATACAAGAAATACGCATTTTTATGCCATTTACATAAGATGCTAAAAATCAATCACATAAAGCAAATAAAGGCTTTAATAGCTGTAACAAAAGCGGACACTGTACGTTCGGTTGCGTAACAAATGTGTTGTCATGCTGAGGAACGAAGCATCTGCCAATGAGCATCAGTGCGCAGATCCTTCGCTACGCTCAGGATGACAAACTTGATGAAATAATTTTATGTTTTGTCCAATTTCCTCTCTCCCAATCGTCATTGCTTCAAAACATCAAACAAAATGGAAGCAAGAGTTAATTTTTTTGAAAAAGGAAGCGGCGCAATCAAAGCGCTTTTTGGATTGGGTGCATATTTGGCAAAATCGCCGGTTGAGCGTAAACTTTTAGACCTGATCAATTTCAGGGTATCGCAAATAAATGGCTGTGCCTACTGCCTGGACATGCACTCGAAAGACCTGCGGGCCGAGGGGGAAACCGAGCAGCGCCTGTACATGCTTGCCGCCTGGCGCGAAGGGCCGATGTATACCGACCGCGAGCGCGCCGCCCTGGCCTGGGCCGAAGCCGTTACCAAACTGAACAACAACGACGTGCCCGACGAGGTTTTTGAGCAGGCCCGTCAGCAATTTACCGAAGAAGAACTGGTTGACCTTACACTTGCCGTGACTACTATTAATACCTATAACCGTATCAATATTGCATTCCGCGTGCCGGGAGGCAGTTACCAGGTTGGGCAGTTTGCTACTCACTGAACAGAAAGAGGCCGGTGCCTGGGCACCGGTCTTTTTCTGTTCAGTATATAAGTTCATTTATTCTTTGGCAAGATTTATGTGTGTAATTGCAAAACACACAACAAATATGAAAAAGATCTTACAATTTACGTTTTGCATTTTAGCGCTTTCAGTAATTTTACAAGCTTGCTCAACCACAAAAAGCCTGGTAGGTGCATCGCATGGCCACATTAATGGTACCTGGACGTTAACCAATGTCAGTTATGACGGGCTGCTACCCGGAGCCGTACAGAATGTATTCGACCAGGCGCCACCGGCTGCTTTTGTTAACAGTACCTGGCGGCTAACCAATAGCGGTAACGGCTTGTACACGTTGGCTAACGGCACCTCGCAAAGTATTTTCTGGAGTT
>DATCXS010000096.1:0-8426 GCA_036565645.1 Mucilaginibacter sp. | reverse complement strand
CTGTAAATTAGCATCGCCGGTTTTAATATAACGGATATCTTTATTCAGCAGTTTAACATCTTCCTGATCATCGCCCGATAAAGCTGTTACATTGTTTTCGTTAATACCTTTTTCGACCTTTATTTTGAATGATCCGGTAGTGAGCGTAACATATTTGCCGGTAGCCGGGTTAAAATAAGATAAGGTAACCGGGTCAATGGTGTAGTCGCCTTTATGTCTTGGGATGACCAGGTAATTGTAGATCCTGCTGCCCGATGCGCCGTTTGCCGTCTGGGTAACCGTATCGGTGATCTTAGGGTCATATTTCTCAAAGTCTGTCGGGAAATTAGGGTTCAGGTCCTTCAGTAATTTGATGTTGCCTGATCCTCTTATCTTGATCTTATAATTTAAAGCCTCATTAGCTTTCAGGTGATCTTTATCTACGGATGCCTCAATGCTAAATTTACCAACTGCTCCGCTAAAACCAGCAGGCTTACCTGCCTCGGGCAATGGCTTTACGTGTACTACAACCGGTAAACTTTTGGCCGGATAATTCACTTCCTGCGAGTTACCGCCGAAAAACTGATCCATAAAATCGCGCGGGGCAGATTGCACACGGGCAATAAAAGTCATTTCGAACGGATCGATGGTAATGTTACCGGCATGCTCAGGGAATAAAATGGTTTGCTTGATATCGGCCACGTTATAGCGCTGCCCTTTATAAGTTTCAGTATGGAACTGTGCCGGCTGCTGCATTTTGACATCCTCGTTCCAAAAACCGGTCAAATCAGGCAGTTTATTTACCTGACTTTGCAGTATATCTACCCGGGTATATATACGATAAGTAACCGTGATGGGCTGACCCTGATAAACATTGTTTTTATCGATCTCGGCCCTTAAAAACAATAGTTTGGACAGATCGGTACTGCCTGCACTTGCCTGCGCCTCTGTGCCGCCACCGCCCGTGTTTCTATTTTGCTGAGCTGCGCTACGCTTTAGCACAGTCATTTTTACAGGATTGGAACTTAATTTTTTACCGTTAACTATAACTGTAGCCGGGCCAATAGTAAAGGTACCCACGCGTGTCGGAGCCAAAATATAACTCACTGACGAACTGGCTGTAGCCTTACCATTAATAAACTCCATACTGTTGGACACATTTGGCCCGCTTAGCAATTGGAAATCGCTAAGATCCGGCGGATTAAAATTGCCGCCGTCTGCGTTTATACTAAATGTAAGCTGGAACTGCTCGCCGGTACTAACCGTTGTTTGGCTGGCCGATGCAACAAACTTTGCATCTTGCGCAAACACATGCCCCGCTACAAATAGTATTAAAGTTAATATGTAATACTTTATCTTCATGGATATTTAGCCGGTTAACGGCTCCGTAAATTTACCAGTCTTTTGCCGGGCGACCACCAGTACCCCGCGCTTTTTTGCCCTTTAATTTATCCTGCGTTTGTTTTTCGTCATTATTCAACGCATCCAGCATGCGCTGGGCATCTTCTTTTGAGATATTATTTGACTGCTGTTGCTGCTGTTTTTGCTGATCCTGCTTATTCTGATCCTTGCTTTTATCTTTATCCGGATCATTCTTTTTATCCTGATCTTTCTTATCCTGGTTCTTATTGTTCTTATTGTTCTTATTGTCTTTGTTCTTGTCTTTATTATTCTTGTTTTGCTGCTGCTGCTGTTTTAGCTTCTCTTGTGCATAAACCAAATTGTAACGGGTTTCGTCATCTTTGGGATTGTTTAACAAGGCTTTTTTATACGCTTCGATACTTTCTTCAAGCTTTTTGTTTTCCAGCAAGGTATTGCCCAGGTTATGATAAGCACCCGCAGCTATTTTTTTGTTGCTATTTGATTCGGCTATTTTGGTAAACTGCTCGCTTGCCTTATCAAATTGCTTTTGCTTGTATAGGGCATCGCCAAGGTTAAAGTTACCGGGCAGGTTCTGCTGTTTCTTTGCTACCGACTGGCGATAAGCGGCCTCGGCCTCTTTATATTTTTTCTGCCGATAAAGCTCATTGCCTTTTTTAACATAGCCTTTCTCCTGCTGCGCAAACACCGCCGAACCCGAAAATAAAAATATCAGAATTATTGTTAGCTGCTTCATGTGTTCTTTACCTCAAATAATTTCACCCTGCTTAATCTCAAACTTTTTCGATTGGTAATAAAAAACTCAATCATTAGGCATAATAGTGCCGCAGCCAGAAAGAATTGAAAGCGATCTTCAAAATCCTTAAACGATTTGGCATCATACGTTTTTCGCTGCACCTTTTCGATCTGCGACATCACAATGTTTATGCCGCTGTTGGAGTTTGTTGCCCGCACATAGGTGCCGTTACCTGCAGCCGCAATTTCTTTACCCATGTTCTCGTCCAGTTTACTGATTACGGTATGGCCGGCACTGTCCAGGTGAAAACCAACCTGTTTGTTGCCCTGGTAAATCGGTATCGGCGCGCCACTTTCTGAACCCATACCAATAACATTAATAGTTACGTCCTTGTCCAGTGCATTTTTAGCGGCGGCTACGGCATCGTCTTCGTGGTTTTCGCCGTCGGTAATAATAATCATTGATTTGCCTGTACCATCATTAAAATCGAAAGATTTCATCCCCAAATCAATAGCTGCGCCGATAGCTGTACCCTGCGTAGGCACCATAGTAGTGTTAATAGTATTCAGAAATAGCTTAGCGGCCGAATAATCGGTAGTAACCGGTAACTGCACATAAGCCTCGCCGGCGAAAATGATGATACCTATCCTATCGCTGTGCAGATTATCAATCAGCTGCGCGATAGCTTGTTTGGCATTCTCCAGACGGTTAGGCGACATATCCTGCGACAGCATGCTGTTTGACACATCAAGCAGGATCATCAGGTCGGCGCCTTTGCGTTTCTCCTCAACCATTTTTGAGCCTATCTGCGGGTCGGCAATACCGATTACCAACAAGGCATAAGCTATCATAAACAGGATAAATTTTAATCGCGGGGCAGAAAAGGAAACATCGGCAACAATGTTATTTACCACATTTCTGTCGCCCAGGGCTTTCATGGCTTTACTCTTCCATCGGCTTACCCCAATAAACAGCAGGATAAACACCGGGATAGCGGCCAGCGCCCATAAATATTCTATGTGTGCAAAACGTAACATTAGGTTAGTGCTCCTTTCAGCAACGTATTCTTAAAAATAAATTCTAAAGACAGAAATACAAGCGCCAGGATAGCAAATGGTAAAAACATTTCTGTCTTTTTGTGGTACTCGGTTACATCGATCTTGGCTTTTTCCAGCTTGTCAATCTGCTCATAAATGCTTTTCAACTTTTCGTTATCGGTAGCGCGGAAATATTTACCGCCGGTGATATCAGCGATCTTTTGTAATGTGGGTTCGTCAATATCAACCAACGCTTTTTGATACTGGATACCCATTGCCGTTTGCACCGGATATGGCGCATATCCATGCGTACCCACGCCGACAGTATATACCCGCACATTAAACTGTTTGGCAATCTCGGCTGCAGTTATCGGCGGGATCGAACCCATATTGTTTGATCCGTCTGTCAATAAGATAACCACCTTGCTTTTAGCTTCGCTGTCTTTTAAACGATTTACAGCTGTGGCCAGCCCCATACCTATCGCCGTACCATCGTTAATCATGCCGTATTTGATTTCGTTAAAAAGGTTAACCAATACTGAATGATCGATAGTCAACGGGCATTGTGTAAAGCTCTCGCCGCTGAAAACCACCAAACCGATACGGTCATTAGGGCGGTTCTTGATAAAATCAATAGCGATGTTTTTACCGGCTTCCAGGCGGTTAGGCTGAAAATCGGCAGCGAGCATACTGCCCGAGATATCGAAAGCAATAACTATGTCAATACCTTCGGTAGTGGTATTTTGCCAGCTCAATGAGCTTTGCGGACGGGCCAGTGCTATTATCAGCGCAATTAGTCCTAATGACCTTAATACGATCTCTAAGTGCCTCAATTTAGGTACGACACTTTTTACCGGCGCCGAAAAGCCTTTGGCTGTAGATACGTTTAAATAACCATACAACTGTTTTTGGCGCCAGATGTACCAGGCCACCATAACAGGTATCAGCAATAAAAACCAAAAGAAGAACGGATGTGCAAATTCAATGCTTCTAAACAATTCCACCCTTACCTCCTTCTGTATTGTCAGGTTTGGTTTGCGGTGTAGCTGCCTGTTGCGTTTTGATCACAAAATCAATCGACGTTTCCAGGGCTTCCTCGTTCTCGGCAGGTATTGGTTTTTCTTTGGCGAATTTCACCAGATCGGCCATTACCAGGACACGTTGCAAGTTGCTGCGGTTGTCATCGGCTATCTCTCGCGATTTTAATGAATCGAGTATTTCGTCGGTAGTTTTCTCGTGGGTCTTGATATCATAGCGTTTTTCGAGGTACTCACGTAAAATATCAGTTAGCTCGATATAATATAATTTCACTTCACCCTGCTGCCATAGCTTTTTAGCCTGTAATTCTTTTAATTTCCCGATAGCAACTGTATGCGGCGGAATAACAGGTTTGGAGATTTTGATAACAGGCTCTGTTTTAGGCTTGTTACGCAGGTAATAGATCAAACCGACAATTAATGCAATTAATATCAATCCGCCTGCTATCCAAACCCAGTGATCGCGCAGCCAATCAAAGAAAGTGTAAGTGACCACCAAAGGCTGCTTGATGTCGTAGATTGACTTAGTAGTATCAACTTTTACCGTTTGTACTTGTATAGTCACCTCACCGGTTTTAAGCGTATTACCGCCCGACGTAAAACTGAAAGCAGGCATGGTATGCACGCCGGCATCAAAACTGGTTATTACATAGCCCTGTGTTACGGTGATCTGGTTTTTGTTTTTCTGATCGACAATGGTATCCGGCTTGCTGCTGCTAACAATCTGTACCGTTTTGGTTATCGTATCGCCAAGTTTAGGGAAATCTACATGCGCTTTGGCGGGCTGTGTTGCTACCAAAAATAGTTTAGTTTGGTCGCCTATCTTAATGGTGTAGTCTTGCAAACGCGCATCAACCTGTATATTTTGCGCTGCAGCGCTTTTTACACTACAAACCCCAACCAAAGCAAGCAGCGCATAATTAAAAAACTGTCTCTTTATTTTGCTCACCTTTTCTTCTCCCGTTTCTTAAATAATGTCATTAAAGGTTTTACATAAGTTTCGTGCGTACCAATAGCGGCCATATCAACACCCGATCGGCTGAAGGTGTCTTTGAGTTGAGCAGCGCGTTTATTAGCTTCGGTTTTAAAGGCGGCACGCACATCTTTATCGCCGGTGTTAACCCACATTACCTGGCCCGATTCTTCATCGCGGATTGGTATTAAACCCAAGTCCGGAAATTCATCCTCATGCTTGTCGTACAATCTTAGGGCTATCACGTCATGTTTTTTATTGGCGATCTTCAGTTCGTTTTCAAAAGACGGACTGATAAAATCTGAAATAATAAACGCGGTACATTTTTTTTTGATAGCAGATGTAAAGTATTTCAGTGCCACACCCACATCAGTGCCTTTATTTTCGGGCTTAAAGTCGATCAGTTCACGGATTATCATCAGGATATGGCCGCGCCCTTTTTTGGGCGGAATGAATTTCTCGATCTTATCGCTGAAAAAAATCACGCCTACCTTGTCGTTGTTCTGTATGGCCGAAAAAGCCAGTACTGCGCAAAGCTCGGTAGCCAGATCCTGTTTTTGCTGATTTTGGGTACCAAAGTTTTCGGAGGCACTTACATCCATCAGCAGCATTACGGTCAACTCGCGTTCTTCGTCAAAAACCTTAACGTAAGGATGATTAAAACGCGCGGTGACGTTCCAGTCGATAGTACGGATCTCGTCGCCTAACTGGTATTCCCTGACTTCGCTAAAAGCCATACCACGGCCCTTAAAAGCCGAGTGGTACTCGCCCGAGAATATGTGGTTGCTTAGTCCGCGGGTTTTGATCTCAATCTTCCGTACCTTTTTTAATAATTCCTGAGTGTCTTTAGCCATTTGATAAGAATCAAGAATCGAGAATCAAGAGTCAAGACAGAGCTTTGAATAATTCAAAGCTCTTTATTCCTGACTCTTAACTCTTGACTCTATTAAGGTACTTCTACTGCATTTAAAATCCCGGTGATAATATCTTCGGTAGTCATGTTTTCGGCTTCAGCCTCGTAGGTTAAACCAATACGGTGTCTTAACACATCATGACATACGGCACGCACGTCCTCTGGTATCACATAGCCACGGCGCTTAATAAACGCATAAGCTTTTGAAGCCAGCGCCAGATTGATGCTTGCGCGCGGCGATGCGCCGTAGCTCACCAGGCTTTTATAGCTGGCCAGTTTATACTGCTCGGGGTAACGCGTTGCAAAGACTATGTCGATAATGTATTGCTCAATTTTCTCATCCATATATACCTCGCGCACCACGTTACGGGCACGTACGATGTCGTCGGGCTTAATGACAGGATTTGGTTTTAACATGCCCTGCGGAGCGATATTAGCACGTACAATTTGCTTTTCATCCTCTTTGTTTGGATAGCCGATAACTACTTTCAGCATAAAACGGTCGACCTGCGCCTCGGGCAGAGGATAGGTTCCCTCCTGCTCAATGGGGTTTTGTGTTGCCAGTACCAGGAACGGGTTAGGCAGCGGGAAGGTGCTGTCGCCTATGGTTACCTGTCTTTCCTGCATGGCCTCCAACAAAGCACTCTGGACCTTTGCCGGTGCGCGGTTAATCTCATCGGCCAAAATAAAGTTTGAGAAGATTGGTCCCTGACGTACGATAAATTCTTCCTTTTTCTGATTGTAGATCATGGTACCGATCAAATCGGCAGGGAGCAAGTCGGGGGTAAATTGTATACGGCTAAAATCGGCCTGGACAGCTTTTGAAAGTGTAGTAATGGCTAATGTTTTTGCCAGCCCGGGGACACCTTCGAGCAGGATATGACCATCAGCCAATAAACCGATCATTAAACGCTCGACCATATATTTCTGCCCCACGATAACTTTATCCATCTCCATTTTCAGCAGATCGACAAAGGCGCTCTCGCGCTGTATCATCTCATTGATAGCCCTGATATCTGTCGAATATGACGAAGGTTGCGATGTAGTGTTAATTGATTCTTCCATTAAATTAGCTTATTATATTTGAGGTAGGCAAACTTAAAAAGCAATTCAATTTTTTGCTAACTAAAAAACGGGCTTAATTGTTAAAATATGTTAAATTTTGAATTGAGGCCATGATGTATGGCTATTTATCATCTGTTTACAAACAAATAAACTGCTATGCACCTTAGCGATAAACTCGTTATAGATAGTAATATTATGGGTAAGTTTCAGCACTCTACAACAGACGCTTTTGTATGCACAGGCAACAGGTGCGCAAAAATCAAATAAAAGAGAAGGTTTTAAATATTTAGAAACGTAATTGAAATTACTTCCAAAATAAAGCGGCCCGCAGCATTAATTAATACTGCGGGCCGCTTTATTGAAGAGAACTTAAAAGCATTATTTTGATGTAAACACCTTTATATAGCTAACGTACATGGTGCCCAACTGAATATTTGCAGGTACAAAATCATCATAAAAAAGGCCGCCCATAGGTAAGCTTAAACCAAGGGCTTGCTGTTTGTTAAAAAGTTTAGAAACATCGCCGGTTTTTGTTTCAACCAATTTGCCATCTATATAATATTTAAGCGAAGTTTGGCTCCATTCGGTCATAAAGACATGATAACAGCTTGCAAGGTCTGAGCTAACAGGATTGTATTGCATACTGCCGGTTACTGTATTTTGTGAAGATTGTGTACCATAAAAATAATTGGTAGAATATTCTTTTGTATCATTTCCGCCGACTTGAAAAAAGTTAATTTGTCCATTTGTCGGCCAGTTTTCGCCAAAACTATTAAACACAGAGGTGAGGCCGTAACCGGAAGCTACTTTAGCCCTGGCAACTACCATTACTTTTGGCGTAGCAGTGCTGGCAGAAAATGTCTGGTTGCTGGTTATTGAAGCCGATGTATAATTAAAAGTTTTTTGTGCTGTACTACCTACAGTTACAGGACCGGTTACGTCTTGTTTTAGTGCTGATATTTGCAGTTCTCCATTTACAACTTTTGCGTTTGCCGGCTCGTTACACATTACTTCGTTTGTCACACCGCCCGTAAAGGCAAGCCAGTTAGATAAATCTCCGTTAAAATCGTCGTTGAATGCGATAGTCCAGCCATGATTGGTGAGCGTTGTATCGCTAAAGTTGTAATCGCAGGTGGTCGTGGTGGTTACCGGGTTAGTGGGTGTGGACGGTGTACCACCGGATTGGGCACCTCCTGGTATTGTTTTAGGTGGCGGAACCGCATCCTGATTTTTTTTGCAGCTACTGAATGATACCAGTAAGCACCCCGAAATTAAGATAGTAAACATTGATGTTTTCATAATAGTT
>DATCXS010000166.1:0-4917 GCA_036565645.1 Mucilaginibacter sp. | reverse complement strand
GACGAAAACCTGGAGATTGAAAAAAATGGTCAAAAAATCTCGCTCATCGGCGTTCAGAACTGGGGCCGCGGATTTATACAGGTAGGTAATCTGGACAAGGCCCTGCAAGGTGTCGACCCAAAAGCATTTAAAATTCTATTGTCGCACGACCCTACCCACTGGGAAGAACAAGTGCGTTACAATCCGGCAAATATCCAGCTGACATTATCCGGCCACACGCATGGCGCACAATTCGGTGTCGAGGTGGATGGTTTCAGATGGAGCCCCGTGCAATACCGTTACTTAGATTGGGCCGGCCTGGCCCATGAGCGCGGCCGTTACCTGTATGTAAACCGCGGCTTCGGCTTCCTGGCTTTTTCCGGGCGACTGGGTATCTGGCCCGAAATTACGGTTATAACATTAAAAAAGAAGATGGCGTAGTAGCAAATAATTTGGCCCGATTATAGCTAATGTTAAGATAAAGAACATTACTATGGCAAACCATCCTGCAAAATACAACAGCAATCAAAACAACACAGATACCTGGAAACATAACTGGGAAGTAATGAAGCCTTTTGTACATTTTGGCTTTAAGGCTATGGTTCTTATCGGGAGTGCCATGATCGGCATCATAAAATTATTACCAACCTTATTTCAGCGTCATGATGCTACTCCTTCAAACGAAAATCGCATAATAAAAATATAATACCGCACACTCGCTGTATATAAAAACGGATGTTTTTTTTAAAAAAAAGCATCCGTTTTTTTTGAGGTTACGCTAAGTTTTAACAAAGCTTTGTAGGGGTTATAACTGTTAAAGTAATTTTATCATCTTTGCGGCAAATGTGTTAAAAGATGTTAATGGGTCACCCGCATTTTGATATTTAACACTTAAAATGCAGATATTTATCCAATTGAATATACTTATACTTAATCCATGCAGTACAAAAAGATCAATAACCTGTTAGGCTGGCTTTGCTTTGTTATAGCATCAGCAACCTATATTTCAACGTTAGAGCCCTCTGTGAGTTTCTGGGATTGCGGCGAGTTTATCTCCTGTGCGTTCCGTTTGCAGGTTGCACATCAACCGGGTTACCCATTGTTTGCTATGCTGGGTAAATTTTTCTCCCTGTTTTCGTTGGGTAACAATACCAGGGTTCCGTTTTTCACCAATATGGGTTCGGCGCTGGCCAGTGGGGCAACTATTATGTTCCTGTTCTGGACCATTACCGCATTTGCCAAAAAGCTGATGCCTGCCGCAGATGACGATCAGGACAAAACCCGGACGATATTAATTATGGGCGCCGGTTTAGTTGGCGCGCTGGCCTTTACTTACACAGATACTTTCTGGTTCTCGGCTGTCGAAACTATCGTATTTGCCTGGTCTTCATTATGTACCGCTCTTGTTTTTTGGGCCATGTTAAAATGGGATGGGCACGCCGATGAGCCAGGTGCCGATAAATGGCTGGTTTTTATCGCCTACGTTATCGGTTTATCTATTGGTATCCACCTGCTTAACTTGTTGACCATCCCTGCGCTTTCATTAGTTTATTATTTCAGACGCAGTAAGAATGTTAATGTTAAAAGTGCCTGGCTGGCATTTTTTGCAGGTATCGCCATTTTGGGTTTCGTACAGTTTGGTATCAGGCAGTGGACCATCCAGCTATCGGCCTATTTCGATCTTTTCTTTGTAAACACTTTAGGCTTGGGTTTCGGCTCTGGCTCTATCTTTTTCTTTGTGTTGCTTATAGCGGTGCTGGTTGGCGGTATCGTTTACAGCATCCGCAAAAACAAGCCGGTAATGAACCTGGCATTTTTATGCGTGGCCTTTGTATATTTTGGTTACAGCTCATTCGTATATATCCCTATCCGCGCTACCGCTAATACCAACCTGGATAATTCGCACCCGGATAATGCCTTTACGCTGAACGGTTATCTGAACCGTATACAATACGGCGAAACCCCGCTGCTGACAGGTCCTTATTTTGATGCGCAGATTATTGATCAGACTGATGGTCAGAATCTGTACCGTAAGGGTGAAACCAAATACGAGATCTCAGGCAAAAAACAAAATTACGTTTACGATCATACCACGGTTTTCCCGCGTATGTACAGTACCGAGGGGCAGGATCCCCAATTTTACCGCGAGTGGCTGCAAATGGGGCAGGATCAGAAACCTAACTTTGTCGACAATATTAAGTTCTTTGTGAGCTGGCAAAGCTATATGATGTACTTCAGGTACTTTATGTGGAATTTTGCCGGCCGGGTTAATGATGGCGACGGCCAGCAGCAAATGGGTGGCTTTAAAGGTTATGTAGATGGCGACTGGACCACCGGCATTCTCGACAGCACCAAGCATCTGCCAAAATCAGTAACCGAAAGCCGCACCTATACCCCATTGTTTGCTTTACCGCTTATACTGGGCTTGTTTGGCCTTTGGTTTCACTTTAAAAATAAAAAACGCGATGCGCTCATCATTGCCCTGCTATGGTTCTTTACGGGTATGGCTATCGTAATTTACGTTAACCAACCATCGGTGCAGCCGCGCGAGCGTGATTATTCGTACGTAGGCTCGTTTTATGCCTTTGCTATCTGGATTGGCCTGGGTGTTATTGCATTGGCCGATTTATTAAGGAAAAAACTGGCGGCACGCCCCGCTGCTATTGCGGCAGCTTTGATCTGCCTGCTTACCGTACCGACCATACTGGCTGCCGAAGAATGGAAAGCGCATGACCGCTCGACCAAAATGGTAGCGCATGATATGGCTTACGATTACCTGATGTCGTGCCCTAAAAATGCTATTTTATTTACTTATGGCGACAATGATACGTACTCGTTGTGGTACGATCAGGAAGTGGAAAACATCCGCCCTGACGTGCGCCTGGTGAACCTGAGCTTGTTTACCGGCGATTGGTATATACGCCAGATGCAGCGCAAAATGAACGAGGCCGATGCCTTGCCGATCACTATGCCGTACGATAAATATAAAGATGGCGTGCGCGATGTATTATACTTCCGCGATGCTAAGCTGCCGGGTTATGTTGAGGTAAAAGATCTGTTTGATTTTATTTCGTCTGATGACCCGCGGGTAAAGGCAACTTATCCAAACGGCGAAACAGACAACTACCTGCCAAGCCAAAACTTCAAGATCACTATAAACAAAGACGATGTTATTAAAAACAACGTGGTACCTGCCGAAATGCAATCTATGATCACCGATACCATGAAGTGGAAATACACCTCAAGATATGTGATGAAAGATAACCTGGCGATGATGGATATTTTGGCGCATAACAACTGGAAAAGGCCAATTTGCTTTGCCATTACCGTTGGTAACGAAAACCTGATAGGTTTGCAGCCTTATCTGTATAAAGAAGGGTTTATTTACCACCTGATGCCGTTAAAGCCTGATACGGCTGTACATGGCGATGCCAGGGTAAATACCATGACCATGTATAACAACATCATGACCAAATTTAAATTTGGTAATTATAAAACCGCTAAATACCTGGATCATGAGTCGACAACCATGTTCTACCCGGTAATGAATACTACCTTCCTTGACCTGATGCAAAGCCTGATGGACCAGGGACGCAATGACCTTGCTTTAAAAGTACTGCATAAATACGATCATGAAATGCCCGACCTGCATGTCGATATGCGCATAACTTTCGGCAGGTTCTATATAGCGCAAACCGCTTACAAGCTTAATGACATTAATCTGGCTAACAAATATATAACCAGCATTAATGATTATGTCACAGATCAGTTGGACTACGCTTATCGCCAATTGCAGGCCAATACCGGCATGTTTAGCGGCCACGATGTGCAAATGGGCGTACAAATGCTGTATCAGATGACCCAGGTTACAAAAGACAGCCACCAGGATGCGTTATACAAAAAGTTTAACGCAGAGTTTAATAACTACGAGAGCAAGTTTGCAATATTGTTTAAACAACAATAAGCAACTCAAACCCAAAAAGGCGATCCGGAAATATACGGGTCGCCTTTTTTATTGCTTAACTAAACAGATCTAAACTGACCCTGCCAGTCATTTGAGGAACGAAGCAATCACTGCGCACGTTGAGTTGCCTGGCTGGTGCGGTGATAACACCGACCAGAGGCTAAAAAGAACTATAGAGTAAAAGAGCGCAAAGGCCCGTCAGCAGACGCTTCGGGTGAAAGCAAACAGAACAAGCGGGCTTTGCGGGCGGTAAAAGGCATTCAACTTTTTGCTGAAGCGCAGGCCCGGGCGAGCGTAGTGGGGCAAAAAGATTGCGGCCTTGTGGTTCTGTTTGATTTGCCGGGCAAAGGCCCCGAGCGCAAAAGAAGCCTCTCTGCTGACTTGATCTTTTGGTGACTTTTGTATCAAGACAAAAGACACAGCCATAGCGGCAATTGAGCGCCACCAAGCGACAAGTAAAAAAGAAGCAGCTCAAACGTGACTTTAATTGATCCAAATCCCTGACCTAAAAGTCATAAAACGTGATCCAAACTGATCCACATTAAGAAATAAATTCAACAATAAGCTGACAATCAATCAGTTGAATTTTTGAAGCGATCCAAACTGATACACCCTTACGTGGATCACTACGTTATCATTCATTAATCGAAAACCATCATTTAGACATTCTTAACACACCCCTATTCTGCATCTACTACGCACCTGAAACCGATAGTTTCGGCCCGGTCAATACTTGGCGCCATGAGCAGATATTTGCCATACTTGTTAACCTCTAAAGCCGGCGGAAAATACCACCCCGAGGTTTGTGCATGGAAATAGCTGCTGCCCTTTACTATGGCGGCGCGGCTGTGCAGGTCGGTGTATTCGTCTGTCCATTGCCAAACGTTACCCACCATGTCCATAACACCAAACGGGCTTGCACCTGCCGGGTAGGCATCAACGGCTGTAGGCTTGCGCATAGCGCGCGCGGTATC
>DATCXS010000110.1:0-3784 GCA_036565645.1 Mucilaginibacter sp. | reverse complement strand
ATGTAGAATATGCCCCACAGATGATCAATCGTTTTGGCGCAACTTATGAGTACAAGGTTTTTTCTACTACTTTTCTGATCAGCAATACGGCTAAATCTTATAGCGATGCCAGCAATGCTGTAAAAAGCGATGATCCTGCAGTTGGCCTTATTCCGGCATACCAGGTGCTTGATTGGTCATCAGCCCTCCATCTCGGCAAATACAATTTCAAATTTGGAGTTAACAATTTAGCAGACAAAAGATATTTCACAGTCAGAACCAACGAGTACCCCGGGCCCGGTATAATACCCGCCATTAGTCGTAGTTTCTATATTGGGTTTGGAGCTAGATTTTAACTCGATGATGCAAAATGTGGGGGACGTTAAATGAAGTATATGAATCTCAATGAGGCTGAACGAAGACAAGGTGTGATTTGCAGGAGAATTTTTCAAGCCGATTTCTCAAACAATTGAACTTCCATCACAATGCCAAGTAAATACCCCCCACCTAAGGTGGGGAGTATTTACCTATTGATGAATAACCGGCCAAAACTACACCTCCTTCAACAATAAGTATGCACTTTCTGGCATAGCCCCCACCCCTGACCTACCACATTAGGCGGTAGTTTAGCCATTAAAACAAAAAAGCCGCCTTGCTTTCGCAAAGCGGCTTCTGGTAGCCCGTAGGGGAATCGAACCCCTGTTTGAAGAATGAAAATCTCCTGTCCTAACCCCTAGACGAACGGGCCATTTTGTAAATGATTACCCTTATTTTGGGATTGCAAAGATATACGTTTAAAAATAAAATCGAAAAAATCTTTTAAAAAAATATTTCTACTGGTTTTTTGCTGACAATAGGTGCTTAAAAAGCAAACAAAAAGGCGTTTGTGAGAGTATAAACTCATATCTTTATACAAACATCCAAGCCGCTATCATGAAACCAAAACAATACGATGCGATAGTTATAGGTGCCGGTCAGGCGGGATTACCGTTGGCCAAGAAGCTGGCCAACGCCGGAAAAAGAACGGCATTAATTGAGCGTCGGTGGGTTGGCGGTACCTGTGTTAATGACGGATGTACGCCAACCAAAACCTGGGTAGCATCGGCTAAAGCGGCGTACATGGCTGCTAATAGCGGTCCGCTGGGCGTTCATATCAAAAACTACAAGGTGGACATGGCGCTCATTAAAAAGCGTAAGGATGAAATTGTCATTCATGCCCGCGATGGCGGTACCGAGAATGCGGAGAAAACACCAAACCTGGATCTGGTTTTCGGCGATGCGGTGTTTACAGACGTCAAAACCATCTCCATAAAACTTAAAGAGAGCGGCACCAAGTTGCTGAAGGCCGACTGGATCTTTCTTGACGTGGGCGCTCATACGTTCATCCCGGATATTGAAGGGCTGGATGAGATAGATTATCTTACCTCGACCTCTATTTTAGAGTTGGATAAAGTTCCTGATAGCCTGCTGGTGGTTGGTGGAAATTATATTGGGTTAGAGTTTGGGCAGATGTTCAGGCGGTTTGGCAGCAAGGTGACGATTTTAGAAAGATCGGCCCGGCTGATGCCGCGCGAGGACGAGGATATCTCGACGGAAATGCGCAAGATCCTGGAACTGGAAGACATTAACGTGCAAACCGGCTCGGAGGCAGTTAAATTTACACAGGGCAAAAAAGGGAAGATCACTGCTACTATTAAAAATGCCGGACATCAAAAGAAAGAGAAATTCAGCCATGTGCTGTTGGCTGTTGGCCGCATACCCAACACGAAAAATCTTGGCCTGGACAAGACCGGGGTTAAGGTAGACGACAAAGGCTACATCAAAGTAAATAACCAGCTCGAAACTAATGTTAAAGGTATTTATGCTTTGGGCGATGTTAAGGGCGGACCGGCGTTTACGCATATCGCCTATAATGATTACACCATTGTTTACCGCAACCTGATCGGGAAACAGCATTTGAATACCAATGACCGCCCTATACCCTACTGCATGTTTACCGACCCGCAACTGGGCCGCGTTGGCATTAGCGAGCAGGAGGCTAAAGAACAGAAATTAGATTATATAGTTGCCAAACTACCAATGGCCCACGTGGCCCGGGCGGTGGAGACCGGCGATACCCGTGGCTTCATGAAAGCAGTCGTTGACAGAAAAACTAAAAAGATACTGGGCGCAGCTATATTGGGCCAGGAGGGCGGCGAGATCATGTCGGTACTGCAAATGGCTATTGAAGGCGGCATTACTTACGATAGGATCCGTTATTGCGTTTTCGCGCATCCGCTGTATTCTGAGTCGCTTAATAACTTATTTATGCGTGTTGAGGATTGATAGCCTATGATAAAGGTTGAGCATTTAAGCAAGTCGTTCGGTAAAACTAAAGCTGTCGATAACATCTCGTTCGAGGTGGCTGAGGGCGAGAACCTGATCCTGCTGGGCACCAGCGGCTGCGGCAAGACAACGACGCTTAAAATGATTAACCGCCTCATCGAACCCAATCATGGCAAGGTGTTCATCAATGGCCAAAATATCATGGAGCAGCAGCCTGAAACACTCCGTCGCGGTATTGGGTATGTACTGCAAAACAATGGACTTTTCCCGCATTATACCGTTGCCGAAAACATTGCCATTGTGCCTCAACTTTTAAAGTGGGACAAAAAGCAAACCGAACATCGCGTTAGCGAACTACTGGAAAAATTACATCTGGATAAAAAGTACTTACGTGTTTACCCCAATGAGCTAAGCGGCGGGCAGCAACAGCGCGTAGGCCTGGCGAGGGCATTGGTGACAGATCCTCCGGTGTTATTAATGGACGAACCCTTTGGCGCGCTCGATACCGTTACCCGCTCAAAAATCCAGGCCGAGTTTAAGGCATTGGACGAATTGAAACGCAAAACCATTATCATGGTGACGCATGATGTGCAGGAAGCCTTTGAGTTGGGCGACCGCATTTGTTTAATGGATAAAGGCAAGATCGTCCAGAACGGCGCACCGACTGATCTGCTTTTTAAACCAGCTAATGTTTTTGTGCGCGATTTTTTGGAATATCAGCGCCTGCAATTGGAGTTTAAAGCGATTAAACCCCCTTCGCCCCCTGAAGGGGGAACCTTTGAGTTACGCGGCGTCACTTTGCCCGCTGATGCAAGCCTGTGGTTTATGTTGGAACGATTAAAATTTACCCCGGCCGAGTGCATATGTATACGTGATGCTGCACATAAGGAGGTTGGCAAGCTGAATTTTGAAGACCTGATGTCAGCATTTTATCAATACAAAAAACGGCACACGCATGAATGAGCAGCAACAAACCCTATGGCAGTTCATGGCTCAGCAAAGCGATAAGCTGCTCACGCAAACCTTACAGCATATCGGGCTGACGTTTATTTCGCTTATTATTGCTGTGCTGATTGGTTTGCCATTGGGGATTTTCATTGCCCGGCGCAAAACATTCTCTGGCCCCGTATTGGGCATAGCAGGCATTTTGCAAACTATCCCCAGTATTGCCTTGCTGGGGTTTATGATCCCGTTGTTGGGCATTGGCCCTAAACCGGCCATTGTCGCCTTGCTGCTGTACGCTTTGCTGCCTATTATCCGCAATACCTACACCGGCATTACCGGGGTTGATGGTAGTGTTAAAGAAGCTGCGGTGGCTATGGGAATGAGTAAATGGCAGCTGTTGTCTAAAGTGGAACTGCCTTTGGCTATGCCGGTTATTTTGGCAGGGATACGTACAGCTACGGTAATTAATGTCGGTGTGGCTACGCTGGCGTCATATATTGCTGCAGGTGGTTTAGGCGAATTTATTTTTGGCGGG
>DATCXS010000116.1:0-3064 GCA_036565645.1 Mucilaginibacter sp. | reverse complement strand
CCGCCACAGAGAGCCACAATTTGTAAGGCCAAACAATCAGCCCCGGGGCATTGAACATGCCAATGGTCGTGACTGGAACAATAATAACAACAACCGGGGTGACAGGGGGAATGAGAATCGCAGCTATAACCAGTCACAACGACATGGGAGCGACCATTTCGCCGGTAATCACGAACAAGGCAGCCGACACGGATTTAGCAGGTCATAAAAATTATTTCCTCCATCATATATACAGCAAAAGCCACCTTTGGGCGGCTTTTGCTGTATATATGTCATTCTGAACTTACTTTCGGGATCCGCCTGCACGTTAAGCAAATACCGTTGTATTGTCGCCGCTTTAGGGTCCTGAAACAATTCAGGATGAACTGTTGGAAAATCAATACCTACTCGCCTCTGTCAACAAATCAATTGCCGACTGATCAAAATTCAAATGCACAGCAGCCGTAGTATCCTTTAATTGTTTCAATGATGTTGCGCTGGCGATAGGAGCAGTAATACCTTTATGAGCAATAACCCAGGCTATAGCAGCAGCTGCCGGTGTGGTTTGATATTGCGAGGCCACCTGGTCCAACGCGTTGAGTATTCTGAAACCCCGGTCATTCAGATATTTTTTAACGCCGCTGCCTCGGGCGCTTTTTGAAAGGTCGGCTTCTGAACGGTACTTACCTGTTAAAAACCCGCTGGCCAGCGAATAAAAAGTGATTACGCCGAGGTTATTTTCAAGACATACAGGCTCCTGTTCCTTTTCATAACTTTCGCGATTGTAGAGATTATATTCAGGCTGTAAGGTTTCATACCGGGCAAAGCCGTTGGTCTCACTTACTTTTAAAGCTTCCTGCAACCGTGCGGGGCTAAAGTTGGATGCACCTATAGCGCGTACTTTCCCCTGCCTGATCAGGTCGGTAAAGGTCGACAGTGTTTCTTCTAAAGGTGTGTTCGGGTCATCCTCGTGCGATTGATACAGATCAATGTAATCAGTTTTTAATCGCATTAGCGAATCTTCAACGGCTTTGGTAATGTAAGCTTTGGATAGCCCTTTCTTATCCTCGCCCATAGGTTTACCTACTTTTGTAGCGATGACTACCTGCCCGCGTTTACCTGATTGCTTAAGCCAGTTACCAATAATGGTTTCAGACTCGCCGCCTTTGTTGCCGGGTTTCCATTTGGAGTAGACGTCTGCAGTGTCGATAAACTCCAATCCGGAGTCAATATAGGCGTCCAGTATATCGAATGACTGTTTTTCATCAATCGTCCACCCAAAAACATTACCCCCAAAACAAAATGGACCAACCTTAATGCCCGACCGGCCTAATTCTCTTTTTTCCATAGTATAGCTTAATAATTAAGCGTGTAATTTCGGTATTTGTTTGGCCATCTCGTCCACCCAGCTAAAAAGATAGGGTTCGGTGCCATCTACCTTTTCCCATTTACCTTCGCGGTCAAGCGCAATCATCAGGTGCAGACTGCCGTCTATCGAGTCGAACCGGTAAGCTTTTTCGTGTCCGACAAAAGTGGTAGATTTAATTATGCCAGCAACAGGGCCTTCTGTACCTGTTAAGCTTGCTTTAAATTGTTGTTCCATGTTATTTAAACAGCCAAAAGCAGGTAGTGTTTGTCACATTTTGCATGCCCTTAAGTATAAAGTGTGCGAATGTATTATTGGAAAAAATATGCAGGTTATCTTCCGGGTTAAATTTTCCTTTATGTATCATCATTTTTTTGTTGTGAGAAGTTGATTAACAACTTTTAGTAAAAATATTATTCTGCTTGTTTTTAGTAAAAACTATTTCCATATTTGCGCCGTAATGATTGTAAAAATGTTAAATAATTGGTGGTGGCTTAACGATTAAATCGTAAGGCAAACTCCTGTTATAAGAAAATATTAAAAGGGTTGCCGTGTGGTAACCCTTTTTTGTTACCAGCATTTACAATCATTAACCAACTAAATCCCACAATGGGCGTATATGAAACAAATACTTAATCACCTTTTTGAGAATAAGACACTTACGCATGAGCAGGCTAAAGATATCCTGACGCTGATTTCGCAAGGACAATTTAATAACTCGCAGATCACTGCTTTTATGACGGCATATTGCATGCGTACCATTACCGTTACGGAGCTTGAAGGTTTCAGAGACGCTATGCTGGACCTTTGCCTTGCGGTTGACCTGGGTACCGACGACGTTATTGACCTTTGCGGTACCGGCGGCGACGGTAAGGATACCTTCAATATATCAACGCTGGCTTCGTTTGTTGTGGCCGGGGCGGGTTATCAGGTTGCCAAGCATGGTAACTATGGGGTGTCGTCAGGCTGTGGTTCGTCAAATGTGATGGAGTATCTGGGCTATAAGTTTACTAATGATCAGGACACACTTAAAAGAAATCTGGCCGAGGCTAATATTTGCTTTTTGCATGCGCCGCTATTTCACCCGGCTATGAAGACTGTAGCACCCATCCGGCGCGAATTGGGTGTAAAAACTTTCTTTAATATGTTGGGCCCAATGGTAAATCCGGCGAAGCCGAAAAATCAATTAGTTGGTGTTTATAATCTGGAGCTGGCGCGGATGTATGCTTATTTGTACCAGCGCTCGGACAAAAAATATACCATATTGAATGCCTTAGAGGGATATGACGAGATATCATTAACCTGCGATTTCAAGACCTTTACGCCACAAGGCGAGAAAGTAAACAGATTGAAAGAACTGGGTTTTGAAAAGGTTAATGCATCTGACATAACCGGCGGCGCAACTGTTGATGAGTCGGCGGGTATATTTATGCAGGTACTTAACAACGAGGCTACAACAACACAAAGTAATGTGGTTTTAGCTAATGCGGCTTTGGCTATCCAAACCATTAAACCCGGAAAAACGTTTGCCGATTGTTTTTATGAAGCAGAAGACGCGTTATTGAGTAAAAAAGCGCTGAAAAGCTTTAAAACCCTTATAGGTAACTAAGATGAAAATTAAGGTTTGCGGACTAAAATATCCTGATAACATACAAGCGATAGAAGCGCTGAACCCACAATATATGGGCTTCATTTTCTATGGCCGCTCGCCGCGTTTTG
>DATCXS010000289.1:0-6096 GCA_036565645.1 Mucilaginibacter sp. | reverse complement strand
GAACTGGCTTATGCCGATATGGAGCAGCACCATGCTTACATCCAAGATTTAAAATCATACATGATCGGGCAATTGCAGTCTCATATTCCGGATGTTTTGTTTAACGGCGAGATTGATGCCGGCAACAGTCTGTATACCGTACTAAACGTTTCGTTCCCGGAAACAGACATGGCCGATATGTTACTGTTTAACCTGGATATTGCCGGTATCTCGGCTTCGGGCGGTAGTGCATGCAGTTCGGGCACAGACATTGGCTCGCATGTACTTACAGCCATAGGCGCCAGCAGCACGCGCCCTTCTGTGCGTTTCTCGTTCTCCAAGTATAATACTAAGCAAGAAATCGACTTTGTAGTGAGTAAGCTGGAAGAATTGTTTAAGCCGCACCCAACCTTCCGGTAGGAAGCGATCCAAATATTAAAATCATAAACAGACATTAAGAATCTCCGGAACCAGGGGGCGATAGCTATCAGGTAGAAGGGTGTCCGGGTTTGGCACGGTTTTCGGTGCTATATAGGTGAATCTAAATGAAAAGCCTATGAAATTGCACGATAAAAAATCCGGGGACGGTAATAACAAACATCGTAATACACATGAAGCCGATGCCGAAGGCACAGGCTATGCTCTAAAAAGTGAGCAAGAACAACATAATAAAGGTAATGAGGCTTCGTACAGCGAACAAAATGACGTTACCCCGCCAAATCATAAAGATTTTCCGGTAGTAGGCCCGGGTAAGGCTGATTTTGAGAGCCGTCCGCAAGGCCGCCGTACGGCACGTATGGTAGGCCATGAGCCGGGTACCGAGGGGATATAAAATTTAATTAAACTAAGAGGCTGTATTGCGGTCTTTTTTAAAATCTAAAGCCATGAAAACACATGATCAAAATTGGGACAATAAAAATCATCCCAAAAAAACAAACAAGCACGAACATGCTAATCAGCCGAAACGCCATACCAATATAGAAACCGAAAAAAAAGGTACCTATGTAAAGGATATGCCGCCAATTGACGGTGCAAGGCCCGGAATCATATAGCATCCATAACAGCAAACAAAAAAGGGATGAACAAACCGTTCATCCCTTTTTTGTTTGCTGAAAATCAGCTTAATTCTTCATCATTTTCAGGAAAGCAGCCAGTTCAGCCTTCATCTCCCTGCGATCGACAATAAAATCAAGGAAACCATGTTCCTGCACAAACTCGGCAGTCTGAAAACCTTTAGGTAAGTCTTTTTTGATTGTCTCTTTAATAACCCGCGGACCGGCAAAGCCAATTAATGCACCCGGTTCGGCAATGTTGATGTCGCCCAGCATAGCGTACGATGCGGTTACGCCGCCTGTGGTAGGGTCAGTAAGTAAAGAAATATATGGCACTTTAGCCTGAGCCAGCAGTGCCAGTTTAGCTGATGTTTTAGCCATTTGCATTAATGAAAATGCAGCTTCCATCATGCGTGCGCCACCCGATTTCGAGATCATCAGGAAGGGGACTTTATGCTCGATAGCGTAGTCGATTGACCGGGCTATCTTTTCGCCCACAACTGATCCCATTGAGCCGCCGATGAAGTTGAAGTCCATGCAGGCGATAACAATATCCTGGCCGTCAATTTTACCAACCGCTGCGCGTATAGCGTCTTTTAAGCCGGTTTTAAGCTGGGTTTCAGTTACACGGTCGGTGTATTTTTTAGTATCGACAAAGTTCAGCGGGTCGCCCGAAACCATGTCAGGGTTCAATTCCGTGAACTCATTATTGTCAAATAAAACGGAGAAGTATTCTTTGGAGCCTATGCGTAAATGAAAACCGCAGTAATGGCAAACGTATTGATTTTCAACTTGCTCTGAATAGTGTAAAGGTTTTTTACATTGAGGGCATTTGTTCCAGATCCCGTCTGGCGCTTCTTTCTTTTCCTCAGTAGTCGTAATTATCCCCTTAATTTCGCGTTTAAACCAAGCCATATCTATTTCTAACTCTTTCAATATACCTGCAAAGAAACGAAATATTTTGTTAGATGTTTGTTAAAATTTAGAAACCATGAACTATTGTACTGTACCAGGTACAGGTGGAACACCTGGTACCGGGAGGGGACAGTTGATATCAGGGTTAATGGTAATTTAATGGATGACCGGTAAATGCATTCTGCATGCATTACAACGTTTTGCAAGGCAAGTTGAAAGCTTGCCATACTTTAGGTTTAAGTAACATTTCATTAAACTTAAACCAGTGCAGGGGCCATCAGGCCTTTTCTTCGACGCGTCATTGGAGGAACGAAGCAATCTCTGCATGTGCTGAGTTTCCTTAAACTGGTGCGGTGATAACACCGACCAGAGGCTGAATGAAATATTTTGTTAGATGTTTGCACGATTGAACGATTTGTTGTGGATGTGCAGATATGCGGATGATGATTGGTATTGAAGATTGGATGATGTGGTGTGTCCCGCGTTAGTGATTGCAGCGGATACCGGCCCTGTGCCTAAGGCCTGAAGGCGTATGAGCGGAAAGCACGGCGCTTCTATCAGCGCAACGCCCACATTCAGAGATTAGTTGAAATTGGGTTACTTTCAAACCCCTCCCTTCCCCCTCCCGAGGGAGGGAATCGCACAGCCCTATAGGCCACTTCAACATTCAATATTAAAAATTGATTATTCGATATTAAAATTAGCCCGCCACGATCTTGATTCTTGTCTCTTTTCAACCCAAAGTGTACATTTTACAATAACCATCACATTCTCCACCACTTTTATAGACTTTTTTATCAAAAAAGGGATATTTTTTTTACCTTCGGCTCCCACAAAGTAAAATCAAATGGATTTAAAAAGTTATAAAGGAGTTTTGCACGGCGATCAGGTGCAGGAATTGTTTGAGGCAGCTAAAAAGCATCAGTTTGCTTTGCCTGCTGTAAATGTTATAGGTACCAATTCAGTTAACGCTGTAATGGAAACTGCTAAGGCGGTTAATTCGCCGGTGATTATTCAATTATCGCATGGCGGTGCGCAGTTTTATGCCGGCAAATCGTTAGATAACTCAAAGTTGCAAGCTTGTATTTTAGGTGCTGTATCTGCTGCCAGACACGTGCATTTAATGGCCGAGCATTACGGTGTAGCGGTGATTTTACACACCGACCACGCTGCTAAAAAATTATTACCCTGGATTGACGGCTTGTTAGACTACGGCGAGAAATTTTTTGCTGAAACCGGCAAACCATTGTTCTCATCGCACATGCTGGATCTTTCGGAAGAGCCTATCGAAGAAAATATCGAAACATCAGCTAAATACCTGGCCCGTATGGCTAAATTAGGTATGACTTTAGAGATTGAGCTTGGTGTAACCGGCGGCGAAGAAGATGGCGTTGATAACAGCGATGTTGACAGCTCACGTTTATATACGCAGCCTGAAGAGGTTTCTTACTCGTATGAGCATTTATTAAAAGTTAGTCCGCGTTTTACCGTAGCTGCCGCTTTTGGTAATGTACATGGCGTTTACAAACCGGGTAACGTTAAATTACAGCCGGTTATTCTGCATAACTCGCAGGAGTATGTTAAACAGAAATTTAACCTGGCCGACGAGAAACCAATCAATTTTGTATTTCACGGTGGTTCGGGTTCAAGCCAGGAAGAAATTCGTGAGGCTATCAGCTATGGTGCCATCAAAATGAATATCGATACCGATATGCAATGGGCTTTCTGGGAAGGTATTAAAGACTACTACCAGGCTAAAGAAGCTTACCTGCAAGATCAGATTGGTAACCCGGAAGGTGCAGATTCGCCAAACAAAAAATATTACGACCCGCGCGTATGGTTACGCAAAGGCGAGGACAATTTTGTTAAGCGTTTAACTGCAGCTTTTGAAGATTTGAACTGTATCAACGCAACAGACAAATTGTAGTATCGACTATTAGTAGCTAATAATATGATTAAGCGCCGATGTGAAAACATTGGCGCTTTTTTTTAGTTATGTTGAGGATGTTATTTATTGTCAATAAAATATGGCTAAAAAGAAAAATTTTTTCGAACGATTTTCAAACGCTGCGACGGCGGCTACCGGCAGCTCGGCGGCATTTTTTACTGCGATAGCCGTAATTGTAATTTGGGGTGTTACCGGGCCGGTATTTGAATATTCGGATACCTGGCAACTCATCATTAATACCGGTACAACTATAGTTACTTTCCTGATGGTTTTTTTGATCCAGAAATCGCAGAATAAAGATTCAAAGGCCATTCACTTAAAGTTGAACGAACTGCTTGCCTCACACCAGGGCGCCAGTAACCGAATGGTTGATATTGAGGATATTACCGAAGAGGAATTGGATCAGCTGCATAAGTTTTATGTTGCGCTGGCTAAATTTGCCCAGAAAGAGGACGATCTGACCTGTACACACTCTATTGACGCGGCCGAAGAAAATCATAATTTTAAACTTTCAAATTACCGGACCAAAAAGCATTATAACGATGCCCGAGCAAAAAGAGATAGTAGTAAAAAAAGTGAGCGATCAACCCAGTCTTGAAAAAGTTTTTGCTATACGCCGAGAGGTGTTTGTGGACGAACAAAACTGCCCGCCCGAACTGGAGTGGGAGCACGAGGACGAATCGACACACTTTTTAGCTACGGTTGCTGGTGAACCTGCCGGGGCGTCGCGCTGGCGCAAAACAGAGAATGGTTATAAGCTTGAACGTTTTGCCGTGCTCAAAAAATTCAGAGGCCGGGGTGTAGCGCAGCAATTGGTGCGCACTGTATTGGCCGACCTGCCCGCTGATGCTGATTATATTTACCTGAATGCTCAGATTGCCGCTATGGGGCTGTATGAAAAATTTGGTTTTGTAAAAGAAGGGCCACAGTTTGAAGAAGCAGGGATACAGCATTTTAAAATGGTGAAGAGGTAATAATAAATGCGTCATTGCGAGGAACGAAGCAATCTCTACATATGCAAATCAACCGAGCAGAGTGTAACTGGCGCGCAGAGGTTGCTTCGTTCCTCGCAATGACGCGATGGTAATTTATTTGATTATTGAAACACCCTTACCGAATAATCCAAAGCATCCTGTAATTTATCATAATTAAGTCCTGTAGGCGCGTTTTGCTGTGCCAGATAGCCAATTATGTTTTCTGTGGCGATGTTGCCTGTAAGCTTGTCTTTGGCCATTGGGCAGCCACCGTAGCCTCTTAAGGCGCCGTCGAAACGTTTGCAGCCGCTTTGGTAGGCTGCTTCAACTTTTTCGTGCCAGGTAGATGGGGTGCTGTGCAGGTGAACCCCGAACTCCGTATCAGGGAACGACCGGCTTAGTTGTGTGTAGATAGATTTTATCTGGCTGGGCGTGGCTATGCCGATAGTGTCTGATAAAGCGATAATGCGGACACCTTCGTTTACCAATCTTTCAGTCCAATGTGAGACGATGTCTGCATTCCACTCATCCCCGTAAGGGTTACCAAACCCCATAGACAAGTAAACCAGTAGCTCTTTGCCTTTATTCTCGCATAATTCGCGAATGCTTTTAACCGTCTCAAACGCATTAGTTACAGATGTATTGGTATTTCGCATCTGGAAGGTCTCAGAGATCGAAAAAGGATAACCGAGATAAGTTATCTCCTGATGTTCGCAGGCATCCTCAGCGCCTTTGTAATTAGCGATTATGGCTAATAATTTAGAGCGTGTATTGCCCAGATCTAATTTAGAAAGCACCTGAGCCGTATCCCGCATTTGCGGTATGGCTTTCGGCGAAACAAAGCTGCCGAAATCGATACTGTCAAAGCCAACCTGCAATAGCAGGTTTATATAAGCGGCTTTCACGTCGGTAGGCACAAAATTAGGCAGGCCCTGCATGGCATCGCGGGGACATTCGGTCAATTTTATGGATGTGCCGGTCATTTTTTACGCATTAATCGGCTTGGGCAGTTTGTTCGTCTTTTTTAGGTAGTTCTTCGCGCTTAACCCTGCGGATAACCAGCCTGCTGCCGCCATTGTTGGCAATATAGTTACCCATCCAGTTCACAAAAACGACAACTTTGTTCCTGAAACCCAACAGGGATATGAGGTGTACAAACATCCAGATCAGCCAGGCAAAAAAACCCTGGAATTTGATCTTACCCAAATCGGCAATGGCTTTGTTGCGG
>DATCXS010000204.1:0-8204 GCA_036565645.1 Mucilaginibacter sp. | reverse complement strand
AGAGAATAGTTTTGTAATGCCCGATGGAAGCGGCCGCCATGCCAGTATTTGTATCGGCGCTACGATAGATAACCAGATTATGCGTGAGCTTTTTAACAATGTTATAACGGCTTCTGAAACTTTGGGTATTGATGCCGGTTTTCGTGCACAACTAAAGAAACGTCTCACAGAGATTCCGCCGGCAGGCATCATCAGCAAAGATGGCCGCATACAGGAGTGGTTGGAAGACTACCAGGAGACAGAGCCGACGCACCGCCATGTATCTCACCTGTATGGTGTTTACCCGGCATCAGAGATCACGGCAGATGGTACTCCCAAGCTTGCCGAAGCTGCCCGAAAAACCTTAAACGTACGCGGCGATGACGGGCCGAGCTGGTCTATTGCTTATAAGTTGTTATTCTGGTCAAGACTGCATGATGGCAACCGCGCCTTTAAACTATTTCATGAATTAATGAAACCTGTCACCTCAACCGGCATCAATTATACTGCCGGTGGTGGCATTTATCCTAATCTGTTATCCGCGGGACCACCGTTTCAGATTGACGGTAACTTTGGCGGCGAGGCCGGTATTGCCGAAATGCTCATACAGAGCCATGAGGGATATATTAATTTGCTGCCTGCCATTCCGGATTGCTGGAAGGCGCAGGGCAGCGTGAAGGGGCTGAAAGCCCGCGGTAATTTTACGGTCAGTTTCGCGTGGAAAGACGGCAAAGTAACCAGCTATCAGATCACATCGCCGCAGGCCAAAAAAGTAAAAGTGAAGGTGAATGGTAAATTTGAGATAATTAAAAGCCATAAAAGTTTATCATAATTTTAAAGCAATTGCTTAAATATGCAGGCCGGAAAACGGCAACCAATAACAATTAAACCATGAAATTTAGATCATCTTACTTTTTGCTGCCGCTGGCGTTGATGGCGCTGAACCAGGCAAACGCACAGTCTGTAGTCATGCCGATTGAAACCGCTAATAATGCGCTGGTGCTTCAGGCTAACGACAAGCACGATGTTAACACGATATATTTTGGTCCCAAACTGGCCGACAGTAAAGAATACAATCACCTGGCTGCTGCTTTTGGCAAGGACAATGATTATACCGGCCAAATGGCATCGGCTTATACCCCGGCAGGTTCACGCAACCTGCTGGAGCCTGCCATTGCGGTAACGCATGCCGATGGTAATCCATCGCTCGACCTGAAATATGTGAGCCATAAAGTTGACAAGGTAAGTGATGACATAAGCCTGCTAACTATTGTGCTGAAAGACCCGGTTTACAATACCGAGGTTACGCTTTATTATAAGTCGTATTTTAAGGATGATGTAATTGAGCAGTGGAGTACTATCCACAACGGCGAGAAAGGCACCATCACCTTAAACAAATTTGCATCGGCCAATCTGTATCTGAAAGCCGGTTCATTCTGGCTGACCCAATATCATGGCGACTGGGCCAAAGAGATGCGCCCCGAAACCTCGCAGCTTACCCACGGCATCAAGACCCTTGACAGCAAGCTTGGCACCCGTGCCGACTTGTTCCAACCTCCGGTTTTTATGGTGTCGATGGATAAACCTGCTACGGAAGACGAGGGAACAGTTTTATATGGCTCGATAGAGTGGAGCGGCAACTACCGTACCGACCTGGAGCTTGATCCGGAGAATAACCTGCGTGTTATTTCGGGTATTAACAACTACGCATCGGCTTACCAGTTGAAAGCTAATGAAAGCTTTACTACGCCACCATTTTTATCTTTATTATCAAGAAATGGCAAAGGCGATGCGAGCCGTAAATTACAGCATTGGGCGCGTAAGTATAAGTTACTGGACGGCAATGGTAACCGCCTGACATTGTTGAACAACTGGGAAAGCACTTACTTTGATTTTGACGAGACCAAGCTGGCCGCTTTGTTAAAAGACACCAAGAAACTGGGCGTGGATATGTTTTTGTTAGATGATGGCTGGTTTGGTAATAAGTACCCCCGTAATGGTGACCACTCAGGCCTGGGCGATTGGCAAGAAACCAAAACCAAATTACCACACGGCATTGCTTCGCTGGTAAAGGGCGCGCAAGACAATGGCGTAAAATTCGGTATTTGGGTGGAACCTGAGATGGTTAACCCCAAGAGCGAGCTGTATGAGAAACATCCGGACTGGGTGATTAAACAGCCAAAGCGCGATGAATACTATTTCCGTAATCAGCTGGTGCTTGACCTGAGCAACCCTGCGGTGCAGGATTTTGTGTTTGGCATTGTCGACGGGCTATTTACCAAGAATCCCGACCTGGCTTATATCAAGTGGGATTGCAATGCGGTGATCTATAATGCTTATTCGGTGCATTTAAAAAATGCACAGTCGCAGTTTTATGTAGACTATGTGGAGGGATTGTACAAGGTACTGTCGCGCATTCGCGCTAAATATCCTAAGGTGCCAATGATGCTATGCTCTGGCGGTGGCGGCCGTGTGGATTACAATGCCCTGCAATACTTTACCGAGTTTTGGCCAAGCGATAACACCGATCCGCTGGAGCGTGTGTTTATCCAGTGGGAATACTCTTATTTCTACCCGGCTATCAGCAGTTCAAACCACGTTACCAACTGGAGCAAGCTGCCCATCAAATACCGTGTTGATGTAGCCTCGATGGGTAAACTGGGCTTTGATATTGTGATCAGTAAACTACCTGAGAACGACCTTAAGTTTGTGCAGAATGCTGTCAAAAACTTTAACGGCTTTAAAGACATCGTTTGGCATGGCGACCAATACCGGCTGCTTGATCCGCGCGAGAATCCGGTAGCATCAGTGGCTTATGTTAATGAGGCCAAGACATCGGCAGTAATGTTTAATTACCTGGTTAATTACCGTTATGATGAAGGAAGCAAAGCACCTATCCGCCTGAAAGGGCTTGACCCAAAGAAACAATACAAAATAAAAGAGACAAACTTATACCCCGGCTCACGCCCCGGCATTAGCGAAAGTCAAACTTACAGCGGCGATTTCCTGATGAAGATCGGGATCAATCCGCATGTAAATTCGGGGCGTAGCAGTGTGGTGTTGTTGATTGAGTCGGTGTAAGTTATCGTCGTTTTAAGTTAATAAGGGTAGACTTAGGTTTGCCCTTTTTTGTTTGGAACGATGCGTGCTTTGTTTCACGCGAATGTGCAACAAGCGAAAACAAAATGAAACAAGACTTGCATTTAATAGCCTGTTTATTAGCGCCCTACATGAATGCCACAAAACACGGTGAAACAAAATGAAACAAGATTATCCGAAAGGTAACCCTTGAAAACTTTTTGTAACGATGGCTTATCGCTTCATTACCGTTCATGACCGTAATCGCTTTTATGCGCCAAACTGCTTTAAATGATGGTCGGCATGCTTATAAGCCAGCTGACCGATCTGTTCTTTGGTCATTTTACCAAAGAACCAATGTGTAAAGTTTGGGTTGTCAAAGTCGTGATACCGTTCAATCAGGCTGGCCCATTTATCGCGCAGCTCAGTTACATTGCCTTCGGTTTGCTTTATTTTAAAATCGTTGCTGGTAGGTGCATTTTTACCCATCGGGGCGTCATCTTTTGTGAGGCTTTTTAATGCGATCCTGCCGAGTAACCTGCCTATAAACTGACGCGGATATATCTTATCGCCCAAGTACATTTCTTCGGTCAGGGTGCAATGTTTCAACATTTGGTAAATGTTCATTTTGCCCCACTGCGGTGTGCTGTCTTCGTTGAGGGTTTTGATGCGGGCTATAATGGCCTCGCGAGTCGGTTTATCGAATATGCTTTTCATTCTGATGTCATTACAAAAACAAACTTAGTGCATAGCTATCGATTATGCCGGGGCAATTCCGGACGATTTACAGGGCCAAATGGGCCAGGTGAAAATGCACTTTTACAAATCCCTAAATGTTTAATAACTTAACCGGGTGAAAAAGCAGCGCTTCCGCACCGGTATTTTTTTAATGATGTTGCTGTGTGCCATCACCTACGCCAATCATTTCCAAAACGGATTTCATTTTGACGATTGGCACACCATACAGAACAATACCTACATTCGTAATATCAGCAATATCCCCTTGTTTTTTAAAGACGGAAGCACCAGCAGCACCTTGCCGCAAAATCAATCGTACCGGCCCGTTACCACTACCTCGCTGGCGTTTGATTACTGGTTAGGCGGCGATTATTACCTGTTCTTTTTTCATCTGTCCACCTTTCTGCTCTTTTTAATTCAAGGCTGGCTGATGGTCAAATTCATGACCAGGATATTCAATATCACTGCGGATGATAACCAGCGTAACACCACCATCGCACTCATTGCCTGTACTTTTTACCTGCTGCATCCGGCAATAGCCGAAACGGTAAATTATGTCATTGCCCGGGCCGATATACAATCTACTTTTGGTGTAGTGCTGGCCTTTGTGCTGTACCAATATTCGGCACGGTGCCGTAAATATTACCTGTATTTGCTGCCGGTGATTGTGGGTGCCCTGGCTAAGCCGCCATCGGTTATGTTTGCACCAATGTTTCTGGTGTACCTGTTATTCTTTGAGCAAGGATTGGGGTTAGTGGATATTTTCAAACCAGGTAAGTTCGGGCAGGTATTTCAAGCTGTCAAAAAGGCTGTTCCGGCATTTATCTGCTGCGCCGTTATGTATTGGTTTTTGGATAGGATGACGCCTAAAACCTGGGAACCCGGCGGCACTTCGCCTATGCAATACCTGATTACCCAGCCTATTGTAGTCGCCCATTATTTCCAAATGTTTTTTGTGCCGACGCAGCTCAGTGCCGATTCAGACTGGACGCTGCTACCGGGCATTTCTGACTGGCGTTTTGTTGCCGGAATAGTTTTTGTGCTGACGATGATCGTCATCGCTTTCATCACCTCACAGAAAAAACAGCTAAGGCCCATCAGCTTTGGTATAGTATGGTTCTTTCTGGCCTTGCTGCCAACATCGAGCATCATTCCGCTAGCTGAGGTTTTGAATGACCATAGGATGTATTTTCCGTTTGTCGGTTTGCTCATCAGCGTGAGCTGGACAATCGCTTTATTGGCAAAACAATGGGCACCTTGGATAGCCCGGCATATCCCGCGTTATCTATTTCCAACTTTATTAGCCTTGTTACTGGCTACCTACGCTTATGGCACTTGGCAGCGCAACGAGGTTTGGTATGATGAGGATAGCCTTTGGCACGATGTCACCATAAAAAGCCCAAACAATGGCCGTGGACTGATGAACTACGGCCTGAGCAAAATGGCCCAGGGCGACTATGTTACTGCCGGGGTTTATTACCAGCGTGCACTCAAACTGCTGCCCTCTTATTTTAGCCTATATATTAACTTAGGCATATTGAAAGCCGCCACCGGACACGACGAGGAAGCTGAAGATTACTTTGAAAAGGGCCTGGCTTACGGGAGGAATTATCCCGATGCCTATAGTTATTATAGTCGTTTCCTGAACAGTCGCGGACGATATAAGGAGGCGATCCCTAAGCTGCAATCGGCATTAAAATTATCGCCGGCCAATATCTTTGCGCGGGTGCAACTAATGGATGCTTACCAAAACACGGAAAGCTGGGATGAACTAAAAAAGCTGGCCGAAAGCACCCTGCAGCTTGAGCCGAACAATGCCGAAGCAAAAGGCTATTTGCGGGCCGCTACCATCCGGAAAAGCAAAGCAGACCTTGAGGCCGATGAAGTCAGAAAATCGCCGACGGCGGATAAATATATCGGCTTAAGTTTATCTTACTACGTTGCCGGTCGTTTTCAGGATTGCATTGATGCCTGTAACCAGGCGCTGGCGCTTCGCCCAAATTATCTACAGGCTTATAACAACATTTGCGCCGCTTACAATAAATTGCAGCAATGGGACAAAGCCATCGCC
The DNA here is from genome assembly GCA_036565645.1 of Mucilaginibacter sp. Taxonomy (GTDB): domain Bacteria; phylum Bacteroidota; class Bacteroidia; order Sphingobacteriales; family Sphingobacteriaceae; genus Mucilaginibacter. The sequence goes on along the minus strand of DATCXS010000204.1, from coordinate 2,338 downwards.
GCAGGCAAAAAAGCACTGTCTATCGATCCTGATAATCAGTTGCTAAAGAATAATTTGCAGGAGGCTTACCGGCATAAACATTCTTCTCAATAACCAATTGATAAAATGCGCGTCGGCCATTTCCTAAGTTGTTGTCCGGATGTTTCAACCCAATAATTTGTGAATTTGCAGCCTTGCTATCGCAAACTCTCTACCGTATAAACAAAGCTATCGGCTTTATAAAAGCCCAGGTTGTACTCGATGGGGCGTTCGCCATGATCGTACACAAAGCGTTTTCTGAATAATACAGGGCTGCCCACGGGTATTTGCAGTTTATCGGCAATGAAGCTATCGGCAGCAATGGCGCTGATATCTTCTTTAGACAGGGTGGCTATGACAGAATGCTCATGCTCCAGCATTTCGTAAAGCGGCTGGGTAAAATCTTCGTCGCCGCTAAGGCCTACGCGGGGGTGAAAGAAGGATACAAAGTATACAAAAGGCGCCTCAGGCTTGCCGCGCAGCTTTTCCATTTTTAACACTTTGCGCTCGGGTTTGATCTCGAAAAAGTCGGCCACCTCCTCATCAGGCAATACCCATGATACATTGGTTTCGAAATTTCTGATAGGGATACCCCGCAGCTTCATTTCCTGCGAAAAGCTGAGCCAGTTGTTTGAACGCGAGCTTACTACACTTTTAGCCACCCTGGTCCCGGTGCGTTTGCGGCGAACCAGCAAGCCCTCAAAAACCAGTTTATTAATAGCCTGCCGCAGGGTTGAACGGGATATGGCCAGTTTTTTGGCCAGCTCAATCTCGTTAGGAAACACCTTACCATTCTGATACTCCTCTTCCCCAATCATTTGGCGCAAAAGCATTTCGGCCTGCGAATGCAGGGGCACGGGGCTTTTATGATCGATAGTGTAACGCATGTATAATTATTTGCAATTATAAGTTTTTTAAAGACTTGATTGTTACGCCAATTAATTTATATGTTTGTACATAACAACATATAAACCCATTTATAAATTTTTCCAGGCATTAAAACATCACGCCTGAATAAAAAGGGGCATTTATATGTACATACATTACAACAATTAAAATGAATTTTTCTTCTACCAGCTCAACATCCGAAACTCAAACTCAATTAGCCGCGCAATTGCGTAAAACTACGCAATATTTGATGCCCGATAAGCTGAATGATTTTAACGATGGCGAGGTCTATAATATTTACCCGGTAACTAAATTAGCAGAAGGCAAGATTGTTAGCGGATACGCATCATTGGCTAAATGGATTGCGGAACAAAAAACAGTAATCATTGACGGTTACGCCGGTGTATGGTGGGGACTGGTAAAAAATGCACTGAAAGCCGAATTAGAAAAAAACGGTCTTACAGTCAATTTCATCGAAACCTCAAAATTCCTGAAGCCATCCACAGACATTGAAACTTTGGTGCAGCCGTTCCTGGGCACGCCGTCATCAGTATGGGGAACCAAATGCACTTTGCAGCTTCAAGACTTATTTAACTATGACGAACTAAAAAGCGAGCGTCCGCAAAAGGCGTTCGACATTAATATTATCATCGGTACCGGTGCCGCTTTAGCGGGTTGGGATGCTGCGCTGATCTATATCGATGTCCCTAAAAACGAATTACAATTCCGAATGCGTGCAGGTACGGCCACTAACCTGGGCAGTCAGCAGATGAAGGAACCAGCCCAGATGTACAAACGCTTTTATTTTGTGGATTGGGTGCTGTGTAACGCACACAAAAAAGCTGTTCTTGATAAAATTGACATCGTAGCCGACGGCCAGTGGCCCGACACCATTAATTGGATGCATAAGATTGATTTTGCAGATGGCTTAAACCAGATTAGCCGGTCGGTTATCCGCGTTAGGCCCTGGTTTGAGCCGGGCGCCTGGGGTGGGCAATGGATGAAAGAGCGCATACCCGGATTAAATAAAGAGGCGGTTAATTATGCATGGTCGTTCGAGCTGATCGTGCCTGAAAACGGCATTATATTTAAAAGCGGCGAGAACGTTTTGGAGGTGTCGTTTGATTTCCTGATGTTTCATAATAACCGCGAGGTGCTGGGCAAACATGCCGGCAAGTTTGGCGACGAGTTCCCCATACGCTTCGACTTTCTGGATACTTTTGATGGTGGCAACCTTTCCATTCAATGCCATCCGCACTTAAAATATATACAGGATAATTTCGGTGAGACCATTACGCAGGACGAAACCTATTATATCCTCGACTGCAAACCCAATGAAGCCACCGTATATCTGGGTTTCCAGGAAAGCATCAATCCTGCAGCATTTAAAGAGGCCCTGGTTGACAGTCAACAAAATAACGTCTAACTACAA
>DATCXS010000162.1:0-8200 GCA_036565645.1 Mucilaginibacter sp. | reverse complement strand
TTTTTTTACCTGGACGGAGTACTCATACTACAATACGTGCTGCTGCTGGCGTTTAATTACATAATGCCATAATATTACAAGCTTAATAAACCTGTCTGTTATGCCATCAAACTATGATAATTCGGCCTGGTTTTATGATCGCTTGTCCAGGGTGGTTTATGGCGATGCTTTAGTAAAAGCGCAGGTTTATTTGTTGCAATTCATCCGGCCCGGCTCATCCATACTAATAGCAGGCGGCGGCACTGGCTGGATACTGGAAGAACTAACAAAAAAACATCCCTCGGGTCTTAAAATAACCTATGTGGAGATATCTGCTAACATGATCTCGCTTTCTAAAAAAAGGGATTTTGGTGATAATGAGGTAATATTCATTAACACCCCGGTCGAGGATGCGGATCTAAAAGATCAATTTGATGTGGTCTTTACTCCCTTCCTGTTCGACAACTTTAGGGAAGATACTTTACAACGGGTGTTTAACCATTTACACAGACTGCTCAAGCCCGGTGGTTTATGGCTAAATACTGATTTTCAGCTTACCGGCAAATGGTGGCAGAATGTATTGTTACAAAGTATGTTTGTATTTTTCAGGGTGCTTTGCCGCATAGAGACTTCTGTACTGCCTGATATTATGGAACGCTTTAAAAAATATCAATACCAGGTAATTGCAGGGCAGACTTTCTTTGGCGAATTTGTATTATCAACTGCGCTGACTAAACCTGCAAATCATCAGGCATAAAAAATCCGGCAACTTTTCAGGCTGCCGGATCATAATTTCATGGGTTTTTACGCCAGGTAAGCAAACTTATAACCTACCCCCCTCACCGTTTGCAGGTATTGCGGGTAATCCGGGTTAGATTCTATCTTTTTGCGCAGGCGTACAATATGCATATCCAGTGTGCGGGTATTTACATCAGCGTTATAACCCCAAACTTCCATCATCAGTTCTTCGCGGTTAATTACCTTGTTTTTATTTTTCAGAAAGTACAGCAGAATGCGGTTCTCCAATATAGTCAGTTCTATTTTTCGGCCATCACGAAGCAACAAATGCGTATTTGGATGATGCTCCATATTGGCGAAGCTATACGTCTCTGATTTATCATTATTTAGAGTAAACTTGATCTTGTTCTCAATCAAAGCCATCAAAACATCCATATTAAATGGCTTGGTCACGTAATCAGACACCCCGAAACCATAAGCCGATATCTTGTCAATATCCTGCTGTTTGGCCGTGGTCATAATCACAATACCTTCATAACCTTTATTACGAACGTTGGTACAAACTTCAGCACCTTGTTTGCCCGGCAGCATCCAGTCTAACAATACAATGTCAGGCTGCTCGGCCAGAATCATTGCTTCTGCCTCGTCGCCGTTACCAGCCTCAAGCACTTTATATCCTTCAGACTCTAATCGCTCTGCTACCAAAAAACGCAAGTTTTCATCATCCTCAACCAGCGCTATTTTTATTTCTTTATTCATAATTTAATTTGCATATGGAAGCGTTACTACAAATTCAGAACCTACGTCAACCCTACTTTTTACGGTAATATCTCCATCCATAAAGTTAGCCAGCTCTTTACAAAATGCCAGGCCAAGGCCCACACTTCCGTTTTGATTATATTGGTTCTCTAATCTATAAAATTTCCTGAATATATTACTCAACTCATTTTTTGGAATTCCTATTCCTTTATCAATAAATGAGAATATAATATTGCGCCGTTCCAGTGTAATATTAATAAAAAGCTCTTTCCTGTCCGGGTGCGAATATTTGTAGGCATTTTCAATCAGGTTTTGAAAAACGCTGCCCAGCAATACGGTATCTGTATAAAAAGATCTGGCTTCGGGGTCTATAGCGTAATCGAGCTTAAAATGCGGATACTTGATCTTAAAGGTGTCGATGTAGCCTTTCACAAAGGCCTCAATGTTCACCTTGTCTTTTTTTATGGTGATAGACTTATTCTCCAATTGGGTGAATGACAGCAATTTATTCATCAGCTCGTTCAGCTTGTCGGCTTCTTCATCCAATATTTTTCCGTAATGTTTGCGCTGTCGGTCGGTCAGGTCGTTATCACCTTTCAGGTTTGATCCGGCTATTTTTATAACGCTTACCGGCGTCTTAAACTCATGAGTAAAGTTGTTGATGAAATCATATTGGAGTTTAAACAGTTTCATGTTTACGCTCAGGTTCCGATAAATTAACCATCCTATCAGTATAAATATCGAATAAATGACCAGTAAAACACCGGCAACAGGCAAAAACCGATGATAGATCTCGGTATCCAGATACTCGCGCGGCGAACTGAAAAACAATTTGTAATCAGCAAAAGCGCCGGGTAAAGGCACTTCGTCTATTAATATTTTGGTTCGATCGATATCAGGAGGCGGTTCATAAGACACCTGCCGGATAGAAACCGAACTATACAGTTCGGGATGCACATTCTTGATCTTTATTTTATACGGATCGAGATAAAACGTCATCATATTCTGCTTATAAAAAGCCTCGGAACTGCCGGCGCCTTTTAGCAGCTCATGGTAAGCTTTTAGATCGGCGTTTGATGGAATATTCAGGAAACTGACCTTTCCCGGCCGGGTATTATAAAAAGTAGCCTGCAAATCGGTGCCAGGCCCCCGTAAAGTATCATAATGTGCAATGTAGTTATTCAACCGGTCGGCCATTTGCCTGAAATCATTCGCGTTAGCTTCATTATCTGATAAGCGGCTTTTATGAAAAACTTTTTTATGCGGGTAATACTCAAATACCGAACGCGCAGCAACATTCAGATTATTGCCCATATACCGCCCCCGGCTACTTACCACAATCTGGAAGAAAACCAATTTGTTTACAAAGGGATAGTTATGAAAAACCGAATCGGCATAGTAAGCCGCCGAAGCTGAGTCTAACAAGCCCGAGTATAGATTGATCTCGAATATCTTGTTTTTATAAAGATCAATATAAGGGCCAATGGTTTGATCGGCAACGTTGGTTTTCTTAGAAATAAACTCACTTTCAATATTTCTTGAGGTTAGCTGATAAGCTACTACCAGGCCTACTATGAGGGTTACCGAGGTGAGCACCAGGAAGGCAACGATCAACGAAAAGTTTTTACGAAATACGATGTTCTGCCCTTTCATCGCCAGGCAGTATTAAGGTTTAACATGCAAGTTAGTATACAGAAATTTCTCCATCTCCATATAGCTTTGCTTACGCCTGTCCTGGCCGTTATGCGCCCCGTTATGGTCATTTTTATACAGGAAGTATTTAACATTAACGTTATGTTTCTGTAACTCACGAATATAATGATTTACTTCGCTTATGTTGGCGCGCAGGTCTTTGGCATCCTGAAAAAACAGGATAGGCACTTTTGGTTTGTCGGGATGAAAAACCGGGGATATATTTCTCAGTAACTCGGCATCTTTTTCCGGGTCGCCAATAACAGCATACATTTTTTGCAGCTGAGGCCGATAATAAGCAGGAGCAGTTTTGATATAAGTAAACAGGTTGATCAATCCGTTTTGCACAATGGCGCAGCTATACAGCTTCGGGTTGAATGAAATGGCGTACAGAGCCGAGAAGCCGCCAAACCTATTGCCATAAATAGCTATCTTTTTAGGATTAGCAATTTTTTTCGCGATGAGCCAGTTAACACCGTCAGTAATATCTTGCTGTATTTTGCCGCCAACCTCTTTAAAGCCTGCACTATAAAACACTTTACCGTAGCCGCCCGATCCACGATAATTGACTTGAAAAACAGCAAACCCCCGATTGGCAAAAAATTGAACGTCGGCACTGTAGTTCCAGACATCGCGCCAGCCAAAGGGGCCGTCGTGCGGTATTACCACAACCGGCAGATTAGTTTTGTTATCGCCTTTTGGTAAGGTTAAATAGCCATTAATCACCACCCCATCGCTGGCTGGGTAGCTTATTGGTCTTTTCTCGCATAACTTTTTGGGGTCAATTACCCCATTGTCAATAAGTTTAGTCAGCTTATTGGTAGTACACTCGTATAGATACACCGCACCACGACTACGATCAGTATAGGTTTGTACAATGAAACGGTTTTCGGCAGTATCCCTGTCTGTTATGTTTACTTCATATCCTTTAAGCTGCAGAGACAAATTGGTGTACCAGTCTTTTATCTCGGGGTTAAAAAAGCGTTTTTGTATCTTGGCTTCTTCCCATTGTGCCAATTCCAACCGCTTTTTAGCTTTCGAGTAATCTACCCTTTGTATATCAACATGCGGATCTTCAAAAACTACGCGCACTTCTTTACCCGTCTTGGCATCAATCTCCACAAAGGCTGCTTTATCCCGACCCACGTTTGATAGCGCATAAAAGTTTTGGCCCTCACCGTTAAAGGCTATCATCCTTACATAATTTCTAAAGTTGTTTCTAATGATGGGTCTGAATCTTGAATTATCGTTGGGGCGATACAAGATGGTCTCATCAACACCGTTGGTTGATTTAACCAGGCGAATGCCGCCATCGGCATCAACCAGCCAATCGGTGATGTTGCCAGGATTCACCAGGTAGGTTTTCAGGCTGCCTGTTTTAACATTCAAGCGATAAACATCAAAGTTAGCCGAATCCCGCATGTTCATACTAATCGTTACCACATCCGGCGTCAACTTGTTTTTATTCATTACCCGCATACCGGCCTTGCCTACCGATAATAACGTACGAATTTTACCGGTAGCCAGGTCATACGCTTTCATCATATGGTCATCCTCTTTGGCCTGCGAGAAAAGGATCAGGTTATCATAAGTCCAGGTGTAATCGCCCCGAACCGAATAATCAGTAAATGACGTGGCCTGTATTTCTTTACCATCATCAATTGACTGCAAAAACAGGTTTTGATGTTTGTGAAAGCTTTTTAAATAAGAAATGTACTTACCATCGGGCGATATCTTAAACGCCACCTTTTCAGGGCTTTTATAAAAATCATTTACAGGTATCTCGTCAGTTTTTTTATCAACACACGCACCTAAAACAACTACCGCAAAAACTAAGATCAGATTTTTTATATTCCTCAACATTCTGTATTCTACTCGGGGCATTTAACAACCAGTTAAGTTATATAAATAAGTTGCCTTTTGTCGGTATGTCACTACAATTTTACCCGCAATATACGTTATAGAAATAATCAGTTGAATATGCGCCTGCGTTAATTTTAAATCTCTATTTTTATAATATGAAGCGAGTTTTGGTATCTGTTATCCTCTTGTTTTGTTGCGCCTCAAGGGGGTTTGCGCAAAGCGCCGATGTGGCATTGGCCAAACAGTTCAGCGTTAACGGCGAATACCAGAAAGCGCTTGATATATATCAAAAGCTGTATAAACAGAATAATGAAACCTACTTTAATAGCTATATAAGCACCTTAGTTTCCCTTAAAAAATTTGACGACGCGGAGAGCGCCGCGAAGAAAATGATACGGAAGCATCCGGGGTCAAATGAATACGTTATTACCCTCGGGTCAATTTATACGCAGCATTCGCAGGGAGACAAGGCAAATGCTTTGTATGACGAGCTGATTAAAAGCCTGCCTGCCGACCAGAATTCAATAACTATGCTGGCTTCACTGTTTTACCAGGTAAGCAATGCCGATTATGCTATCAAGACTTTTCTGGCGGGCCGTAAATTACTGCATAATAACGATGTGTTTTCTTTTGAGCTGGTAACGCTTTACCGCTTTAAACGCGACAAGAACGCACTTACCGAAGAATATCTTAATATCTTACCGCGCAACCCGCTGTTTTTAAGCCAGGCAGAAAACACCTTTGCTACACTATTTGAAAACAATAATGATTATGATATACTGCGCATTGCCTTATTAAAACGCATTCAAAAAGATCCGCAGCAAACTGTATATGTAGATTTGCTGGTATGGCAGTTTTTGCAGCAAAAAGATTTTGACCAGGCGCTTAACCAGTCTATTGCACTAAACCGGCGCAGCAATGACGATGGCAGTGATATTTACCAACTGTGCGGCACCCTCGTTTATAACGAAGCTTATGACGCAGCTATTCGCGGCTATGAATATTTGATCAGCCTGGGTAAGGACAAACCTTATTATGTATCGTCGCGCATTGAATTGATCAACACCAAAAACCTTAAGGTAACTGCCGGTAAATATGTTCCGGCCGATCTGATACAATTGGAAAAAGATTACCAGGACCTGCTTGCTGAGTTTGGCAAAACACAATCTACCGCCTTTGCTATGCAGCGTTTAGCCAATTTGGAGGTTTTTAAACTGCATAAATTGCCCGAGGCACAAAAGGTATTAGAAGAAGCCGTGGCTATCAGCGGCGTAAAGCCTACCCTGTTGGCAACCTGTAAACTTGATCTGGGTGATGTTTATTTGCTAAACGGCCAGCCGTGGGAAGCTACTTTGTTGTATAGCCAGGTTGAGAAAGATTACCCCAACACTAACATCGGGCAGGATGCCAAATTCAGAAATGCCAAATTTGCTTACTATACAGGCGATTTTACCTGGGCCAAAGGCCAGCTGGATGTGTTAAAGGCAGCAACCTCACAATTGATAGCCAATGATGCCTTGAACCTGTCCCTGCTGATCTCCGACAATGTAGCCGTCGACACCACCGGCGCGGCGCTTAAAATGTATGCCCGTGCCGATCTGCAGATATTTGCCCAGCAGCAAGATAAAGCCATACAGATTTTAGATAGCATCAATACCAGATATCCGGATAATCAGTTAAGCGATGATATCTTAATGGCTAAGGCGCGTATCGCCATCCAACAAAAAAATTATAATAATGCGGTAGCCGATTTAAAGAAAATTGTTGCCGAGCACCCTAACGATCTTTGGGCCGATGATGCCCTTTTTATGCTGGGCGATATTTACGAGAACCAATTAAATGATAAAGAGCAGGCCAAAACCTACTATCAAAAAATAATCACCGACTACTCGGGCAGCCTATATATTAATGATGCCCGCAAGCGCTTCCGGATATTGCGCGGCGATGTCTCTTCATGACAATCTGCAAAACTTATTAGGGTATAATTTGTACTTTTGGCGCATGATTATTTACAATGAAACCATTATTGTGGACGAAGGGATCCATAAACAATGGCTAAGCTGGATGCAAACCGAATACATACCTATGGTAATGAAAACCGGCTTTTTTAATGCATACAAAATTTTGAACGTATTGGATTCGCCTAACGAGGGGGTGACCTACTGTATACAATACACAACTGATAAGCGCGACAATTATAATCAGTTTCATGCTCACCATTGGATGGGCCTGCAAGCGCTGCATCAACAGAAATTTGAAAACCAATTTGTATTGTTTAACACCTTAATGCAAACTGTAAGCTAACTTATGAAATTTGTTAAAACCGGCATTGAGGGCTTATTAATAGTTGAACCACAACTATTTAAAGATGACCGTGGCTATTTTTTTGAAAGCTACAGCAAAGCCAAGTTTGCAGTGGCAGGTATCGACATTGATTTTGTGCAGGATAATCAATCGTTTTCGCAAAAAGGCACTGTACGTGGGTTACACGCACAATCGGCACCCCACGCACAGGCTAAACTGGTTAGGGTGATACAGGGCCAGGTGTTGGACGTCGCTGTCGATATCCGCAAAGGGTCGCCTACTTATGGCAAATATGAAACCATCGAGCTAAGTGCCGAAAATCAGCGTCAGTTTTTGATTCCTGATGGATTTTTGCATGGTTTTGCAGTACTGGAAGACAACACCATATTCGCCTACAAAGTAAACAACTACTATGCTAAGGATTGTGAGCTGGGCGTACGCTGGAACGATCCCGCCCTGGCTATTGATTGGGGGATAGACCCGGCTGAAGCTATTGTATCACCAAAAGATGAGGTGCTGCCTGTACTCGAAGATTTGGATAGTCCGTTTACGTATTAAAAAAAAATTCACCGCAGGCTCCTCTGTCGAGAGACCCTGCGGAAACACAAACAAAAAAATGTCATCCTCGAGGAACGAGGAGAGATCCATACACGCGCAATTCCTTGCCTGTGTATAAATCTCTCCTACCGTCGAGATGACAAATTATTGTTATTTATCCTTCACAGAGGCAGGGTTTTTAACTCAGCCAGCCACGAAGCCTAATTCTTAATCAAATTATACAATTCATCCAATTTCGGGGTCAGCACAATTTCGATGCGGCGGTTTTTAGCGCGCGCTTCGTTGCTGTCTGCCGGGTCTATAGGCT
>DATCXS010000212.1:0-4210 GCA_036565645.1 Mucilaginibacter sp. | reverse complement strand
GCGGGGCCGAGATTTACAGGCAATCAATGCTGCTTACTGATAAAATTTACCTGACCATTGTTCACGCAAACTTTGATGGTGACACCTACTTTCCTGAAATTAAGGCAGATATATGGACAGAAACCGAAAGAACCGACCACGAAGCAGATGAAAAAAATCCGCTTCCCTTCTCATTTATAACGCTGGAACGCGCTTAACAGCAGACCGCTAAATTTTGTTTTAATTTAAAATTTCATGGTTGCAAAATTTTATTAGATTTGCCATCTTGTTTAAAATGCTTATAAACTAATTAATTACATATTTCATATTTACAATGCAAGGTAAAGGGGTTATTAAATTTTTCGCCATAGTGCTAACGATTGTGTGTTTGTACCAGCTATCGTTTACGTGGGTTGCACACAAAGTTGAGAAGGATGCCGAGGTATACGCAAAAGGCGATACTGCTAAAGTTAAAGCTTATCTGGATTCTGTTTCGTCATTACCGGCCTATCCTGTATTCGGCCATACTTATCAATATTGTTTAGACAGAGAGCTTGCCCTGGGTCTTGACCTTAAAGGCGGCATGAACGTTACCATGCAGATATCATTGACCGAGCTGGTAAAGGCTTTGTCAAACAACAACCCTGATCCGGCTTTTAACCAGGCTTTGGTAAATGCAAACAACGATACTAAAACCAGCCAGTCTGACTACATTACGTTGTTTGTTAACGAATATGAGAAACTGGCCCCCAACGGTAAGTTAGCTGCTATTTTCGCTACAAAAGACAACCAGGATCACCTGAAATTCAACGCTTCAAACGCCGAAGTTGAAAAATACTTGAAAGATGAGGCCGATGTAGCGGTTAAACAATCATACACCGTATTAAGCACCCGTATTGACCAGTTTGGCGTTACACAACCTAACATATCGTTAGAAGCTAACACCAACCGTATACTGATCGAATTACCGGGCGTTAAAGAACCGGAGCGTGTACGTAAACTGTTATCAGGTTCGGCCAAATTGGAGTTTTACGAAACTTACGAGATACAGGATGTTTACCCGATGCTGACTAACATCGATAACATGCTGTCTGCAAAAAATAAAGCTGCTGCTAAGGATTCGACCCAAACTGCTGCGGTTACTGCAACTACCGCTAAAAAAGACACCACTGCTAAAAAAGGTGCCTTAGCGTTACTAAACAAGGTTGAAAAAAATGCTGCAAAAGACACTTCTTTAGCAGCTAAGTCGAAAATCGCAGCTTCTCACCCGCTGTTCTCGATACTTACCCCGCCAACTTATCAGGATCAAACCGGCCAGCAGCAATTGCGACCGGGGCCGGTTGTAGGCTGGACGCTGCAAAAAGATACCGCCAAAGTAAATACCTACTTACACAGCAAAGATGTGCAGGCATCATTACCGCGCAATATCAAATTTGCCTGGGCTGTTAAACCACTCGAAAAAAGCAAGATCTTTGAATTATATGCCCTTAAGTTAACCGGTGCCGAAAACGGCCCTGTATTAGGCGGCGATGTGATCAACGACGCTCAAAACGATGTTGACCAAAAAGGCAGTCCTGAAGTACGTATGGTGATGAACTCGCAAGGTGCCGAAAAATGGCGCGCAGTTACTGCCGAGGCTTCTGCAGATAAAAACCATTTAAAATCCATCGCTATTGTGCTGGATGATAATGTTTACTCTGCACCGGTTGTACAAAACGAGATTGCCGGCGGTGTATCATCAATTTCAGGAAACTTTAAAGTTGAAGACACCAAAGACTTAGCCAACGTATTAAAAGCAGGTCGTTTACCTGCTCCTGCCCACATAATCGGCGAGGATGTTGTAGGCCCGTCTTTAGGTCAGGAATCAATCCATGCTGGTCTGTTATCATGTTTAATAGGCTTGTTAGTGGTATTGGTTTTCATGGTTGCTTACTACAATCGTGCCGGTACCGTAGCTGTAATTGCAGTGGCTATCAACGTGTTCTTCCTGATGGGTGTGTTAACCAGCTTGCGTGCCGTATTGACACTGCCTGGTGTTGCCGGTATCGTGTTATTATTCGGTATGTCGGTTGATGCCAACGTGCTGATCTATGAGCGCGTCCGCGAAGAGCTGGCAATTGGTAAATCGCTTCGTATAGCAATTAACGATGGTTTCAAACACGCTTTATCATCTATCTTAGACTCAAACGTTTCAACATTCTTGACCGGTGTTATCTTGTTTGTGTTTGGTAGCGGCCCTATCCAGGGTTTTGCAACTACCCTGATGATCGGTATTATAACTTCATTATTCTGTTCACTATTAATCTCAAGATTGATATTTGAATGGATGATCGAAAAAGGCTGGGATATCAAATTCTCAAACCCATGGAGTTCACATACCTTCAAAAACGCAAACTTCGCCTTTGTTAAAAAACGTGTAAGATTCTATATCTTCTCAGGTGTATTTATAACTGCAGGTATTATTTCCATGTTTACTCAAGGCTTTAACTACGGTGTCGACTTTCAGGGTGGCCGTACTTATACTATTGCCTTCCCTGATAAAAATGCAACTGTCGAGGATGTGCGTAGCGCCATTGAAGGTGTATTGGGTCACGGTGTTGAAGTAAAAACTTTGGGCACCAACAAAATCAACATTACTACCAACTACCTGATCGAAGAAAATTCGACCACTGCCGATGATAAGGTTAAAAACACGCTGATCACGGCTTTAAACAAAAACCCGGTTACACATTTAAGCTCAGAAGATATTCTGGGTCAACAGAAAGTTCAGGCTACTGTTGCCGACGGCTTAAAAAAATCCGCTGTCTGGACGGTACTATTTGCCATATTAGTGATCTCTGCTTATATCCTGTTACGTTTCCGCAAATGGCAATATAGCCTGGCAGCGATGATCGCAACAGCGCACGATGCTTTAATGGTGTTATCATTCTACTCGCTGTTTAAAAATGTACTTCCGTTCCTGGATATCGACCAGGCGTTTATAGCTGCCATTTTGACGGTAATTGGTTATTCAATCAATGACACCGTGGTAGTGTTCGACCGTATCCGTGAGTACTTGAGATTACACCACGCTAAAACTGACGATCCGAAAGAAGTTATCAATCACGCCATCAACAGTACTTTGAGCCGTACCATTATTACCGCTTTGACGGTATTGTTTGTGTTGATCGTTCTATTCATATTTGGTGGCGACGTACTGCGTGGCTTCTCGTTCTCACTGTTAATCGGTGTATGCTTCGGTACTTATTCTTCAATATGCGTAGCTACTCCGGTTATTGTCGATTTCGGTAAAAATGATCTTAAATAGACAAATAATCAGATAATATAAAGGCTCCAAAGAACATTTGGAGCCTTTTTTGTTTAACTACTATCAGATTAATAAGTGTAACATGAACACATCAAAAAACTCAAAATTTCCGCAAGTAGTTATCATCGGCGGCGGCTTTGGCGGCCTCGAGGTAGTTAAACAGCTGGCAGATGCGCCGGTAGATATTTTAATGCTGGATAAGCATAACTATCACACGTTTCAGCCATTGCTTTACCAGGTAGCTACAGGTAGTCTGGAATCTGAGTCGATTGCTTTTTCGCTGCGCAAAAACTTTGCGGGGCAAAAAAATTTCCGCTTCCGGGTAGCCGAGGTGTCAGGTGTCGACCTGGAACACAACAAAGTGATTACCGATGTGGGCGACGTAGCGTACGATTACCTGGTGATTGCTACCGGGTCGAACACTAACTTTTTCGGTAATAAAGACATTGAGCATTTTGCTATGCCGATGAAATCTATTCCTGAAGCATTGAATCTGCGTTACCTGATCCTGCAAAACCTGGAGGAAGCCTCATTAAAAACCACCAAAGAAGAACGTGAGCCTTACCTCACCTTTGTACTGGTTGGTGCCGGCCCTACCGGTGTAGAGCTTGCCGGTGCACTGGCCGAGCTACGTAATCATATCCTTGACCGCGACTACCCCGAGTTGCAAAAAGCGCACATGAAAGTTTACCTGGTTGATTTTATGCCCAAGGTATTGGGGCCTTTCTCTGACGAGGGATCGGAAGCTGCCAAACGCTTTTTAACCGACATGGGTGTGGAGGTGATGCTGGGGGTAAAAGTTGAAAGCTACGACGGCAAAGAAATAAAATTTGAAGGCGGTAAAACTATCAAAACTAAAAATGTGATCTGGAGCGCCGGTGTAATGGGTGTTGTGCCCGAAGGTATTGATAAAGATAAAATTGA
>DATCXS010000302.1:0-12301 GCA_036565645.1 Mucilaginibacter sp. | reverse complement strand
CCGCCACTACCGCGGCCCAGAGCCGAGCCGGCCAGCAACCACCAGAACGGACTGGCGCCGCCACGGCTGCCGATAACATGTCCTCCACCACCGCCACCTCCACGGTTACGGAATACGATGAGCAATATCACAACAACGATGATTATCACAAAACCGGCAGAACTGCCACTATTTTCATGACCCTTCTTAGTATCCGGGTCGGCTTTATACTCGCCTTTGGTGTATTTGATAATGTCGTCTACGCCTGCATCTAACCCCTCGTAAAACTGGCCCTGCTTAAAGCGCGGGTTCATGTCATTAACGCGGATCTGTTGGGTAATAACGTCGGGTAAAGCGCCTTCCATGCCATAGCCGGTTTGGATAGACATTTTATGGTCATCTAAAGCCACCAGGATGACGATGCCGTTGTTCTTGCCTTTTTGGCCAATGCCCCAGGCGCGCCCCAACTTCTGGGCATAATCATTTACATCATAATCGCCAATAGAGTGCAGCATCACAATGGCTATTTGCGATGATGTCGAGTCATTAAATGCAACTAACTTATCTTCAAGCCTTTGTTTCTCATCGGCCGATAATGTATTGGTATAGTCGGTAACCAGGGTGTTAGACTTAGGGGGCAGCTGCTGTGCAAAAGCGCCCGCAGCACACACCAGTAAACCAACAAATAACAGGAGTTTCTTAAACATTTTCTTAGTTCTAATCGCCGTCCATAAAAGCAACATCATCATTTAGCTCGTTGGTGTCGCTGTTTAAATCGTGCGGGAAATATTTACCTAACTGGTTTCCGGCAATTTTTATCCCGGTAACAATACCTTCAACAATGTCACCGGTTTTAAAATGGTTCAGCATATCCTCTTTAGTACTGTCCCAAAAATCGGGAGCCACCACCTGGTTAATACCGGCATCGCCAATAATGGCAAATTTACGGTCAACCATTGCTACGTAGATCAGTACGCCGTTACGCAGCTTGGTTTTGTCCATGTCTAACTGGTAAAAATATTTTGCTGCGCGATCAAGTACCTCTTCGCTGCAGGTCTTTTCAATACAAACCCGCATCTCGCCCGAGGTACATTTCTCGGCATCGGCTATCGCCTCGCGGACACGCTGTTCTTCTTCGTCGGTAAATAGGGCCATATTTTAATGAGTGATTGAGTGAATTGGTGAATGTTTAAATGACAAGTTTTGAATGAGCGTTAATAAACATTCACTCATTCAAAACTCACTCATTCGCTCATTAAAATTTTACCTTCGGCGCCGTGTCAGAACCGGCTTCGGCCTGGAAGTAGCCTTTTTCGGTAAAGCTGAACATTTTGGCAGTAATGTTAGCCGGGAACGAGCGGATCTTGGTATTGTATTGTTGTACAGCTTCGTTAAAGTCGTTACGTGCAACGGTAATGCGGTTCTCGGTACCTTCTAACTGAGCCTGCAGGCCCAAAAAGTTTTGGTTGGTTTTCAGGTCGGGGTATCTCTCGCTCACCACCATTAATCTGCCTAAAGCCGAACTTAACTGGCCTTGTGCCGCCTGGAAAGCTTTGATCGACTCGGGTGTCAGTTTCGATGGGTCAACCTGTACCGATGTAGCTTTAGCGCGGGCATTAATAACATCGGTCAGTGTGCTTTTTTCAAAGTTGGCAGCACCTTTAACGGCTTCAACCAGGTTAGGGATCAAGTCGGCCCGGCGCTGATACTGTGTTTGTACCACACCCCATTTAGCCTTAACGTTCTCGTCCATTTGCACCATGCTGTTGTAGCTGCATGAACTTAATGACATTGCTGCCACGATAACTAATATTGCTGTGAATAGCTTTTTCATTTTTCTTAGTTTTAGTTTTTTTCAAGTTTAGATTACAAACCCTGTACCGTTGTTACAAAATTTGTTTTAAATGCCATTATGGCAATTGTTTGGGTAAATATAAATTAAATCAATTAATCAATTACATTTTATAATTTGCGTAATAATTGCAATTAAAGCTTAAACATTACATGAAGCGAATATTTACCGCCCTTTTAATTTGCTCGGGTCTTGCTGCCAGTGCACAACAATCAGAAAATTTAATACAGTACGTTAAACCTATTGTGGGCACCCAACGCATGGGTCACACTTATCCCGGTGCTACCGTTCCGTTTGGTATGGTGCAGCTTAGCCCCGAAACCGATACCGTAGGCTATGAACTTAACGGACACTATAACCCTAAAGTTTACGAATACTGCGCAGGCTATCAGTACGAGGATAAAACCATAGTCGGCTTTAGCCATACACACTTTAGCGGTACCGGCCACTCAGACCTGGGCGACTTCCTGATCATGCCGACTGTAGGCCCGTTAAAATTGAATCCCGGTACGGCAGATAAACCACATAGCGGCTACCGCTCGCCTTTCTCGCACGCTAACGAAGTGAGCGAAGCTAATTATTATAAAGTAAAACTGGATGAGCATAACATCCTGGCCGAACTGACAACCACAACCCGCGTCGGTTTTCATCAATATACTTTCCCTAAGTCAGACAACGCACATATTATTCTGGATCTGATGTCAGGCATCTATAACTATCCTGATAAAAACGTGTGGACCTATATGCGCGTTATTGACGATACGCATGTCGTTGGTTACCGTTTAACTAACGGCTGGGCACGTACCCGCGCCTTATACTTCGCTATGGAATTTTCTAAGCCATTCACCGGCCACGGTTACAAAAACTTCTCAAAACGCGAGGTATACGGTGGTTTCTGGGGTAAATTTAACCAGGTGAAGAACTTCCCGGAGATAGCGGGCCGCAACCTGCGTGCTTACTTTAACTTTAAAACCGGAGAAGGCGAAAAGATCAAGATCAAATTCGCCATATCGCCGGTAAGTATTGCGGGTGCGCAAGCTAATCTGGCTGCCGAAGCAAATACCTGGGACTTTGACGCCGTTAAAAAAGCCGGTCAGGACCAGTGGGAAAAAGAACTGCATAAAATTACCATCCAGGGCAGTAAAGAGGTCAAAGAGAATTTCTATACTTCGATGTATCATACCATGATTAACCCTACCGTTTACATGGATGTTGACGGACAATACAAGGGCCTTGATCAAAACATTCATAAGGCCGAAGGCTTTACCAATTACACTACCTTTAGCTTATGGGATACGCACCGCGCGTTGCATCCGCTGTTCAATATTATTGAGCCAAAGCGAAACGCCGATATGATAAAATCGATGCTGGCTCACTTTGACCAAAGCCCGGAACACATGCTGCCGGTTTGGAGCAACTCGGCTAACGAGAACTGGTGCATGAGCGGCTACCACAGTGTATCTGTTATTGCCGATGCCGTAGTTAAAGGCAATGCGCCATTTGATGCCAATAAAGCACTGCAAGCTTGCGTTACCACCGCCCGTCACCGCGACTACTTAGGCATTGGCGAATATATGGACCTGGGTTATATCCCTGATGAAAAGGACGGCAACTCGGTATCATCAACTTTAGAGTATGCTTATGACGACTGGTGTATAGCCCAAATGGCAAAAAAACTGGGCAACCAGGCTATCTATGATGATTTTATAAAACGCTCTCAGAATTACAAGAACGTATACGACCCTAAATCGGGCTTTATGCATCCAAGAAACGCCGACGGCACTTTCCGCAAAAACTTTGATCCGTTTACAACCATAAACCAGGGCTTTATTGAGGGCAATGCCTGGAACTATACGTTGTATGTTCCGCATGACCCGGCATCGCTGATCAAGCTAATGGGTGGCAACAAACGTTTTGTAACTTATATGGACAGCCTGTTTAGTTATAACCTGCCCGATAAGTATTTTGCCGAGACCGAGGACATTACCAAAGACGGCATCATTGGCAACTATGTGCATGGCAACGAGCCGTCGCACCACGTAGCTTACCTGTACGACTGGACCGACAAACCCTGGAAAACACAGGAAAAGATCCGCATGATCTTACCTAAAATGTACAAACCAACACCTGATGGTTTAGGCGGTAACGACGATACCGGACAGATGAGTGCCTGGTACATTTTTAGCTCTTTGGGATTTTATCCCGTAGCACCAGCCTCAGACCAATACGCCATTGGCAGCCCCGCTGTTGACGGAGCTGTAGTACAAGTTGGTGGTGGTAAAACCTTCAATATCCACGTTAATAACCAGGGACCAAAGAATGTCTATATCAAAAAAATAGTACTGAACGGCAAACCGCTGAACAAGCTATTTTTGAGCCATGCCGATATTATGAATGGCGGGGACATAACTTTTTATATGAGCGCGAAGCATAAATAACCAATACTATACTTAAAAGAACAGCCCTTCCCTACGGAGAGGGCTGTTTTGTTTCAGGAAAGAGTGAAACAAATGAAACAAGCGAAACAGCGAATTAAGTTAAATATCTAAAGCACAGAAACTTACGAAAACAGAGTGAAACAAAATGAAACAAGATCAGTGATTGAAAGGTAACCCAATTGTTGAAAAATAGCATTATTAAAAATTGCTTGTCATGTTATACAAACATAGGACGACAGTAGTATTAGATACAGGGGAATCGCTTTTAAAAACTCCATTTGGAAATTTTGGCTAAAGCCATCCTATTGTTCCCTTTAAACCGTTGGCTAAAGCCAAACGGCAATGAAATGCACCTTTAACATCACTTTAATTCATTGCCGTCCCATTTATGGGGCGGAAAAACAGCATCAAGCATACCGGCTTTAGCCAAAATTAAGGTAGTCAGATTTAAAAAGCGATTTCCCTGGTATTAGATAGTGGTATTATATACTTACCCAGGCATTCCGTATCTTTGCGCCAATGCAGTTAACAGACACACCGGCAAGTATTTGGGAGAAGGGATATAATAACTACGGGCCCTGGCTTAAGGAGAAGTACAAGGGGCACCGGGTTTTCAAAGTTATCGTTGATGGCAACTTTACCTGCCCCAACCGCGATGGCAGCAAGGGCTATGGTGGCTGCACCTATTGCAATGTCGACTCGTTTACGCCATCGGTAAGCCGCAATGCGTCTAACCTGAAGCAGCAGGTTATTGAGGGTATGGAGCGCGCCCGCAAAGGCAACAAGGCCGATAAGTTTATCATATACTTTCAGCCTAATACTAACACCTATGCGCCGGTACATTACCTTAAAATGCTGTATGACGAGGCGCTGAGCTATTGCCCCGAAGATATCGTGGGACTATCGGTAGGTACCCGCCCCGATTGCATCGACGCCGAAAAGATAGCCCTGCTGGAAAGTTATACCGACCGTTTTGATGTCGACCTGGAAATGGGTATGGAAAGTATCTACAACGATACCCTTAACCAAATCAACCGCGGCTGTACGCACGATGACCTGCTGGCTACCCTTAAACTGGTGGAGAACAGTAAGCTGGATATCTGTGTGCATACCATCTTTGGCTTCCCCTGGGAAACTAAGGAGATGATGCTGAAATACGCCGATGAGATTAACCGGCACCCTCAAATCAAATTTGTAAAGTTTCACCACCTGCATATAGTCGAAGGCTCGGTAATGGGCGTAAAATATAAACGCGAACCATTCAAGCTTTTCGGCCTGGACGAGTATGCCGAATTCCTGTGCGAACTACTCCCCCTCGTCCGCCCCGACGTGGTCATCCAGCGCCTGTTCGGTCTTAGCGACCGCGAGCTGCTCATTGCTCCCAACTGGGGATTAAAAAAATCGGAGATCCAATACTACATCGATCAAAAAATACTGAACAGTGGCGTGGTACAGGGCAGTGCGCTGTAATGTCTTGCCCCAAATTCAGCCCTTCAGTTTCCTGGCATGCTATCAAAGCCCGGTCTATCTTTGGTTAACGGCATTTGTTTTGCACTTAAATTGCAAACAAGTATTTTTAGACGTTACTAATTAGTTAATCTTTGGCACAAAAAGCTGTACAAAACTATATCCCGGCTTTAACCGGTGTACGCGCCTTTGCTGCGTATCTGGTATTTATCTCGCATTACTACTATATTTTTGATGATACTTTTCCCCACATTGTGCAACGCTTTTTAGGCGAGTTCCACATTGGTGTATCTATTTTCTTTGTGCTTTCAGGTTTTTTAATCACCTACCGGTACTACAACCATTTTCATCTAACTACAGATTGGTTTAAGCAATACTTAAAAAACAGGGTGGCCCGTATTTACCCTATGTATGCCTTATTAACTATTTGTGCGTTCGTCTATTTTTTCATTACTAAGGACGAAAGCATAACCAAAGGCTACCCAAACCCTATATGGTTAATGGTGATGAATATCACCTTTTTGCGCGGTTTCTTTTACCATTTTTGGGATACGGGCATAGCCCAGGGTTGGAGCCTTACTGTCGAGGAGTGCTTTTACTTTTTGGCCCCTATAATCTTCTTCATCGCCAAAAGATACGGTAAGTTTTATATACAGCCGGTTGTACTGACAGCTTTTGCTATTGTGATGGTACTGATATTTGGCCATGTAAACTGGTACGGCTTTTTCAGCAATTTTCCTTTTGTAATGCTGTTTACCTTTTTTGGGCGATGCTTTGAATTTTATGTGGGTGTGCAGCTGGCCCGCATTGTTTTAAACAAAGGCTTTGAGCGCACCAATAAAATTGCATACACCTACCTGGGGGTTGTGCTCGTATTTTTATGTGTATTGGTGATGGCCTATCAACCCATCCCCAAAGGCTGGAGCGCCGGTGTGGAAAGCCCTGCGGGCATTATCGTTAACAATTACTTTTTGTGCGTTGCGGTAGCGCTGTTCTTTTACGGCCTGCTCACTGAAACCACGTTGTTAAAAAAACTACTGGCCTTGCCCTTTGTTGAGCTGCTGGGCAAAAGCTCCTATATATTTTACCTGATACATTTAGGTTGGATGTATAACCTGATACACCGCGGCACCGACTGGCTTAATGATTACGTTTTTGGCCTCTATGACAAATGGGGCGTCGACTGGCATTCGCCTTTTGAATATGATAAACTAAACCTGCTGTATAGTTTCATATTGCTTAATGCTATAGCTATACTGCTGTTTAAAACAATGGAAGAACCGCTTAACCATTATATTCGCAAATCAGATTTTCTGATCAGGAATAAACCGTCGAACCCGGACAACAACTCTGTTAAAATAAAATAGTGCATGATAGAAAAGTTTACCAGGCCGGGATGTTTTACTGTTGCGCTCCTATTGATTAATTTGGCACGGGCACAGGCATGGCTTACCTTAAATATAAAATGAACGCAACGTATATAAAATTGATAAGGCATCTCAGGCTGCTTGTATTGGTTTTCGTTCTGTCGGGCTTTCAACAAGCATTGCTTAACGTGGCCAGGGCCCGGCCGCACGATTCGACAACGGTTAAAATAGATACAACCAGCAACGAGGATGAAAATGCGGACGAAGGCGAAATTTCGACGGTTTTAACGTCTGGCGATAAAAACTCATTGTTTAATGATAAAGCCAAATACACCTTCGAAGTAAAAAACACCACCGGCAACGACCAGATAGGCAAGATATCATATACGGTAACCTCCGAAAAAGGTGAACCGCTTTTTGAAGATTCTATCAAAGTCAATATCGCAAAAAAAAGCACTGAACGGTATAAGTTCGAGATCCCCTCAAAAGGTGTGGGCTTTTACAAGGTAAACTTCATGATCAACGTGAGCGAATATGATGATACTACCCGCCGGGTATTTGGCATAAAGCCCGAGCAAATTGTATCGCGTTATAAAAAACCAGCCGATTTTGATCAATTCTGGCAAAAAACCAAAGATGAGCTGGCGCGGGTTAAACCTCAATTTAAAGTGACGGCCATGCCGCAACTCGATAAAGACAACCGCCATGTTTATTTGATCGAAATGCAATCGTTAGGCAACATGACCATCCGCGGGTGGATGACTGTGCCTATTAATCGAAACAAGAATAAAAAATTTGCTGTTTTATTAGGTTTGCCGGGGTACCAGGTTACATTGGAACCGATTACGGGCCTTGATCCGGACCTTGCTATCATTACACTTAATGTACGCGGGCAGGGCAATAGCCGCGGCCCGGTTGATACCCGCCGGGACGAATACATTGTATACCACATTGAGGATAAATACAAATATGTAATGCGGGGGGCCATTGCCGACTGCCTGCGCTGTGTCGATTTTATCTGTGCGCAACCCAACCTGCGCCATGATCAGATCCTGGTGTCGGGCGGTAGTATGGGTGGTTTTTTGGCGGTAGCTACTGCCAGTTTAGATAAGCGGATTAAGCTATGCTCGGCACAAAACCCAATTTTATGCGACATCCGTGGTATGGTGGGCGCTGTAAAATGGCCCATAAGCTCGCTGCAGCAATATGCAGGTACCCAACCCGGTTTATCGTTTAATACTATATTGGACAATATGGATTATTATGACGTTAAAAATTTTGCAACTAACTTAACCTGTCCAACCATTATGGGCATAGGTTTGCTGGACCCGTTTGCACCGCCCGATAATGAATACGCAGCTTATAACAATATAAAGCCTGCTAAACGGATAATGGTATTTAAAGACCTGGGGCATGAAATTAATGTGGCTTATAAAAACTTAGAGGGCCGCTGGATGCGCGATGCCTTTGGATTATTTTAAAGGTAAGATATGAAGTTTACTAAACCCCGATTGAAATACTTTTTATTAACAACAGTATTTTTTATCAGCATACAAAGCAAAAGCTTCTGCGGGGGTTTCCCGGTGCGGCCCGGCAGTTGGTTGTTATCGCCATCGGTAAACTACTTTTTTGCTAATAAAGGGTGGGATTCATTGCGCCGGATCAGCCCGTTTGCCAATAGGGGTGAGTTTCGCTCAATCAGTTATTCTTTATATACAGAGTACGGCCTTAGCAGACGGTTTACCGTTGTTGGCCAGCTACCTTTTGTAACTAATAACTATCGCGATACCACCGGTTATAACAGCCAAAACAATGGTTTTACCGATCTGGAGGCAGGTATCAGATATTATGCCTTTAATATCAATTATATTTATTATTTTTCTGTACAAGGTACCTTTATACAACCGCTGTATACTAAAAATATGAACCTTGGCTATGGGCAGAAAGGCGCAGAAATAAAAGCATCTTTTGGTGGCAGCGGTAATTTGTTGGGGAAAAACTATTATTTTACTTTAGAGAATGGCCTACGACAATACTTTGGTTCGTCCGGCCCATTACAGGATCGCTACACGGGTACTTTTGGCTTAACGTTAGACAGCCGGTTTAAACACCAGATATCCGCCACCATTGGGGGCTTTTACTCAACAAGCAGTTTAAGCGGCAGTTATGACCCGGCACACATTGCATCTAACAAAAATTTTGCGTTTAACCAGATATCCTTAAGTTATGGCTATTCTATATCGCATAAAATTTCGGTATTCGTCTCGGCAGGTACATTTATTAACGGGCGTAATACCGGCGATGGTTCAAGCGTATCTACATCACTTATTTTACGGCCTTTTTAGTGCATCTAAATATGATAAGATCATTTCTTATATTTCTGCTTTTACCTTTTTACTGCCTGGCCCAGTCGGCCGAGCCATTGATACAAAGCGGCAACAACAAGTCGGGTGCGAAAGATTATCAAGGCGCTATTGCTGATTTTACCAAAGCCATTGCTATTGACGGCAACAATGCCAAAATTTATTTTTACCGTGCTAATGCTTATTCGGCACTTAAAGATTATCCATCGGCCATAAAAGATTTCACCAAATCGTTAACACTTGATCCGGCAAATGCTACCATGTTTTTGTATTACTACCGGGGCAATGCCTATAATGGCAATAAAAATTATGCTGAAGCAGCGGCCGACTATACCAAGGCGCTGAGCATGAGTCCGCGTAATGCTATTTTATATCACTATCGGGCGGATGCCAAATCAAATATAGGCGATTATAAGGGTGCTATTGAGGATTTTAACCGGGCCGTAGCCATATCACCCAGCGACCCCTCTTTATACGAATATCGAGGTGTAGCAAAAGCCAATATTGACGACTTTAAAGGTGCCATTGCTGATTATAATATAGCCGCGAAGCTTGATCCGGAAAATTCGGATATCATTTTCTACCGGGCAAATGCTAAAGGCAACGTACCCGATTTTAAAGGCGCTATTGAAGATTATAACAAGACTTTGGCCCTGAACCCCAAAAACAGCGATGCCCTTTTTTATAAAGCCAACGCCGAAGCTAACCTGGGCGATTATAATGCGGCTATAGCCGATTATAAAAAGACTATCGAACTTGACCCTAAAAAGCCAAACGCCTATAAATACCTGGCCAATACCTTAGGGAACATCCCCGACAAAAAAGCGGCCCTGGAGTATTTTACCAAGCTGATTGAAAAAGACCCCAACAATGCCTTATTGTATCTGTATGATGGTATTGTTAAAAGTAACCTGAATGATAAAGAAGGGGCTATTGCCGATTTTGATAAAGGCATTGAGCTTGACGAAAACAATTCAGAAATATACCAAAGCCGCGCCGATGCTAAATATAATATCAAATTATATGATGCTGCGCTTGAAGATGCCGACCAAGCTATTGAGCTTGATTCAACTAATAGCTTTGCTTATACCACACGCGGTATGACCAAACTGAAGCAAAATGATACTACGGAGGCAATGGCCGATCTGAATAAGGCCCTTGAGTTAAATACACGTAACGATTACCCCTATGCCATACGTGGCGAGCTACGCACAATGCTTAAAGATTTTCAGGGCGCATTGTCTGATTTTAAAAAAGCGGTACAGAATAATCCGAGTAACCCGGAGCATTATTTAAGAAGAGGAAATGCTTATTTAAAATTGGGCGACCGGATACATGCCCTCGAGGACTTTAGAAAAGTAGGCGAAATAGGATCTAAAGACAATAATTTGTATCAGAACCTGGGAACATCAATGGTTAAGGGTAAATTTTTTACCGATGCCGAAGAAATTTTTAATAACCTGATTAAAACCAATCTTAATAACGCTTACTATTATGCTTTGCGTGGTATTGCTGTTGAAAATTTAGGCCGGGTTGATTCGGCAATAGCCGACTATAACCGGGCGCTTAAAATAGATACCGGCCTGGCTATTGCCTACCAAAACCGCGGGCACGCCAAGGCTACGCTTAAAGATTTTAAAGGTGCCTTACAGGACATCAATAAAGCCATCAGTATACAGGATGACGACGACGAAGCCTTCTTTTTACGCGCCAGCGTAAAAGTGGAGCTGAAAGATTATGAAGGTGCCGTAGACGACTACAACAGCACATTGTTTATCAATATCGATAATATTAAAACGTTTGCTTACCGGGGTTATGCCAAAAGCTTTATCCCCGATGCAGAACGTATAGAAAACGATTTTAAATATGCCCTGACACTCGACCCTGAAAATGAGGATATTTATGTGCTTTGGGGCGATGCTGAAGTTAACCTTAAAAACACGGCGGCGGCTATAAACTATTACAGCAAGGCAATTTCTTTGAATCCTAAAAGTCCGCAGGCGTATTATAAACGCGGTATGCTAAGAATCAATCAAAACGATAAAGCTAATGCCTGTACAGACCTCAATGCAGCGGCAAAGCTGGGTTTAAAAGATGCGCAGAATGCCGTACAGAAATATTGCAAATAAAGTTTATCTGCGGTATGTGCCGAACAAGCCATTAATCGCTGTTTTGCGATAGGCAAATATCTTCAGTATTTCTCTGCGCACTAGCAATAAATTGCCTAACCGGCCGATAATTCCATACGGCATAGCATAATTAAGTATATCTGTCATGTGTACCCCGCCGTCAATCTCTTTAAAATGATGCTCATGATGCCATAGCGCATACGGTCCAAGGCGCTGCTCGTCCACAAAATATTGCTGCTCTTTAACATTGGTAATCTCGGTCACCCAATTCATTTTGATGCCGGGCAGCGGCTTTATTTTGTAGGTGATGATCATACCTTCATAGAGTTTGCTTTTGGCATCATAAGGCGATGTAACTTCAAACCCCATAGCGGGCGGAGTTATTTTGACAAGATTTAATGGTGATGTAAAAAAGTCCCAGGTTTCGGCAAGTGGAACGGGCAGTTTATGCTCAAATTGTAGTCGGTATGTTTTCACGACCAAACCCGAGCAAAAATTTAGCCACGAAATAGATATCAGAGCGCTAGTTCAATATTAGGGTCCCAAAAAACCTTATCAAAATCCTGAACCTGGTCGTTTACAACTTTTACGCCCTCGGCTTCCAGCATTTGCTGCATCCTGTCGCCACCAAAATGAAACTTAGCAGTCAGTAAACCCTGGCGATTAACAACCCTGTGCGCCGGAACCGGCGGCTGCGCCGGGCCGC
>DATCXS010000001.1:0-3283 GCA_036565645.1 Mucilaginibacter sp. | reverse complement strand
AACGGTTTAAAGGAAGGTGACATCCATATTATTGAAGCCGATCTGTTTGATTACAAGCCTGCTCAACAATATGATATCGTTTCATCTTTCGGCTTAATAGAGCACTTTAAAGACACTAAAGCTATCATACAAACACACCTGCCATTTTTACATGATGGCGGAACGCTGTTTATCACCCTACCCAACTTTAAAAGCATCAATGGTTGGGTACAGCGTAAATTCGACCGGGAGAATTACGACAAGCACTACATCGACTGCATGGACCCCACCCTGCTGGCCAGCATTTTTAAGGAGTTGGGGTTAAAAAATGTAGAATCATACTACCACGGTAAGTTTTCGATGTGGCTGGAAAACAAGGCCGGCCAGTCGGCCTTTGCCAAAGTTTTTGTTAAGACGCTATGGTTTACCGGAAAGGTGCTTACTAAGATTGCTCCATTTGAGAGTAAGGCACTGTCGCCTTATATTGTGGTGAAGGGAGTGAAGTAGATACAGTATGATACACTGCTATCCGAAGTTTTCACGACAAAACTTAGTTCATGCTTTACCCGCCGCAGATTTTATTCGCCATTGTTTTAATAAACGCATACCGCGTTGCAACAAGGTACCCTTACGCTTTTTCAGGAAACTGCGGATGGCCTGATGCGCCAGTGTATTTTCCTTAATTTCAGTGGGGAAATATTTGATAGGTTTTTGAGCTACATCAACCCCGTACATGTGCTCGATATTAGAGTGTACCCCCGTACCATCATGCCCGATATTATGTACCAACGAGTGTGCCGGATTAAGCGACAGCCCGCCTTTCAGAAACATGGATGCATACCAGCGTATAGCCCATGAGTTATTCTTTTTTGCTTTGAACTCTTCCATTTGCCGCCAAAAGTTCATGGTGTACTCAACAGAAAAATCGTATCGTTTTTCGACGTCGAACTGGCCCATCAGTACATCAATATCTGGCTCAAAATTTTTCCAGGCGCGTGCCCAGGTGGCCCAGCCCCAACTGGTAGCTATGCGGTAAAAGAAAGTCTCGGGCAAGGTTTTATCTTCTAACGGATACATGTAAGCGCCGATATGCATCACAGCATCATCCGCCAGGTATTTATCCAGTCCTTCGTTAAAATATTGCAGCGTGTAGGGCGATGAGATCAGGTCATCCTCAAAAACAATGACCTTACCAAACTCGACTACTAACTGACTAACGCCAATGATGATAGAATCAGCCAGGCCCATATTCTCTTTGCGACTGATTAGTTTGACCGATTTGAACCCGGTAACCTCATTGGCCAGCGCACGTACTTCGTCTACCTTTTCGTTGTCGGCTTCGGTTTTCGGTCCGTCAGAAAAAATAAAGAGCTTACTTTCGTCCGCCAGTACGTTTCTTTGTAAATAAGCAATCGTCCGGCGCATGTGGTCGGGGCGGTTATAAACAAATAAAGCTATAGGGGCCAGGTTTTGCATGTCAATTAAAATATATCCGGTTGGTGTTCTGCTTTTTTACACAACACGGTATAATAGTTGGCAAACTTTTCATCCAGCTTTTTACCGAAGATAGATGCCGCAATTTTTTTTACGTTGTGCTCTAAATCAATCTTAAAACTGCTCAAAAAGTTTTCAGTTTTTTTCAAGGTTTTAAAAGTATAAAACTTAGTTACTTCGGGGGCTATGGTATCAGTCAGGTCTTTTACAATCTCAAAGCCCTCTGTCAGTAATAAATAACGTAACGACGTCGGCGTATAAACATTGATATGCCCGTACGCCAGGAAATGTTTAATGCGGGTATCAACACCGGCGCGGTAATCGCGCGGTACCTCGATCACCACCATTTTGGCAACGCGTTTTAGTTCGCGCAGCAGCATCCGCTCGTGCTCAACATGTTCCAATACATGGCTAAGAATAATCAGATCCATGCTTTCATCGCCGAATGGCAAATGGTAACCATCAAATTCCTGTACCGACTTTATGCTTGGGATATTTCGCTCTTTAATACGCTCTACGCCGCTTGCAGAAAGCTCGACCGCATGATACTCGGCAGCAAAATTTATATCAGCCAACAGCTTTAAGATCACGCCGTCGCCCGCGCCTACTTCAAGCACTTTATTAAAGGTATAGCCTTTGCAAACATCAATAATGTGCTCAACCTTGTATTTGGCACCCAGCATGCGCCATGTTTCATCATTATTTTCATAATAATTATCATACGCCGTTTTTAAATTACCGCTGCTGTTAACTTCCTGCATTTTTTGGTTTTATAGTGGTTTTTTTGTCGACCGCAAAATTAGCATATAAATGCTAAATAGGCCGGCTTGCGGATATTAAATGTTATTTAATCAATGCTACCCAGCCCGACAAGGGTTTACTACCATCTTGCAGATCAATAGTATAATAATACGTTCCAAACGGCAACGATTTACCGTTAAAAAAGCCGTCCCAGGGTTTAGCATATCCTATTGTTCTGTAAACAGAGGTTCCGTTACGGTTAAAAATGGTGAGTATACCTTCAGGGTAGGTAGACAGACCCAAAATTTCCCAGGTGTCATTCTGGCCATCGCCGTTAGGGGTAAAGCCCGTAGGTATAATTACCCGCTCGTAAACATTTATTTTAACCTCGTCGGTAATTATACTACAGCCATGGTCTGTTGTGGCGGTAAGCGTATAGGTGGTGGTTTGAGATGGGGTGACCAGCGGCGTCAGGCTATTCGGATCATCAAGATAAGTAGCGGGCGACCAACTGTAATTTATACCATCGCCGGTAACTTTACCCTCGAGTCGGACAGATTCGCCTTTGAATATTCGTTTGTCAGCTCCTGCATTAACTGTTGCTCTGGGAACTACAATAACTTTAATCAAGCCTGTAACACTGCACGAGCCTTGGTTTGATACGGTTACGATGTAAGTAGTAGTTGTTGCAGGAGATGCTTTCAGCGACGCCAGATCAGTAGACGACAACCCGTCGGACGGGGACCATTTGTATTGAGTGCCGCCGGATGCGGTTAACGTAACATTATCGCCAAAACAAATGTAAACACTGTCGGCCGATAGCTTGACAACAGGTGTCTGAAAAATTTTGATGG
The DNA here is from genome assembly GCA_036565645.1 of Mucilaginibacter sp. Classification (GTDB taxonomy): domain Bacteria; phylum Bacteroidota; class Bacteroidia; order Sphingobacteriales; family Sphingobacteriaceae; genus Mucilaginibacter. The sequence goes on along the minus strand of DATCXS010000001.1, from coordinate 215 downwards.
CTACTACTTTGCTCACCGATGGGACATTACACACTGCTGTGCTCACAGCACGACGATAGTACACCGTTGAGTTTTGTAAAGGCGGAGCGTAATTAGGGTAATTCCCCTGATCGGCGATATCTGAAAAAGTAACGCTGTCAGCCGAGCTTTGCCATTGATAATGTACGCCATTGCCGCTTACCTCAGAACCATTAATAGTCTCTGCTTTACCTATA
>DATCXS010000002.1:0-3016 GCA_036565645.1 Mucilaginibacter sp. | reverse complement strand
AAGGTCGACAATACCGCCATACAGGATGGTTTTCAATTATATACCCATAACTTTATTTTAAGCGATACCGGTAAATGGAGCGTGGTACAACAAGGCATGAGCGATGCATCGCGCACGGCCCGGCGTTATCACTGGCATTCTGACAACCTGACCAGTTTTGTTGATGATCCGCATACATCTATCTACGGAAAAAATCATGGTTATATTTTAAATATGGCCGATAGACAGGCAGCGCCCTCGCGTGCGGGAGTGATGCAGATTGCCAATGAAAACCCCGACACTATGCTGCGAGAGATCAGGCACCTGGCCATGCCGTCGCACCATGATGTCAGAGCCGGGAATGTGGATTTAAAAAGATTAGGATCTGTACTGTGGCTGGCGCACGAAAAACGTCCCGAAGATTTTGAGGAACTGTTATTATTGAAAGGATTAGGCCCGCGTACGCTGCAATCGCTTACTTTGGTGAGCGAGGTAATTCACGGTACGCCTTCGCGATTCAAAGATCCGGCGCGGTTCTCCTTTGCACATGGCGGCAAAGACGGGCACCCCTTCCCTGTCCCCATCAAAGTTTATGATGAAACCATAGCCACCTTGCAAACAGCTATCCATAAAGCCAAATTAGGTAACAGCGAAAAAAACGAGGCCATTAAACGCTTAACCCAGGTAGCGCAACGTGCTGAACAGGATTTTACACCTAACGCTAATTTTGATAAGGTGATTGAGGAGGAAAGAAACAACTCATGGCGATACGGTGGTCGCACTGTATTTGGCAAGGCGCAGCCGCCTAAACCGTTCCAACTAAAATTATTTTAAAGAAGCGGCAATAGCATTCGCCGAATCAAGATGCATCATTAATACCGGTAAGGTTTTCCGAGCAAATTTTTGCACAGCTTCATTGCGGTCTGATTTTGCGATATTAAATATCTTAATGGCGTCTTGATGCCCGGCTATCATTAACTGAAGATAAGCCTGATCAAATTTGACGCCGCTGTTGTTAGTCATCGAAGTTATGGCAGCCTGATGCGCATCACTTACAGAATCGCTTGCGGCGATTTTGTCGTCAATAGCTATTTTTTGCAAATCATCATTAAAAGTTGCATGATCGGCGATCATCATGTGCGCAAAGTTGACAATCCTTGTGTTTTTTGAAGTAGTTTCAGCAATTTTTGAAGCCATGATCTCGGTTTGACCAGCCTCCAGGCCTTGTTTGATAAATACCACAGCACTATCATCTACCATATTATTAAAATTCCTTGCGCGTTTATTATCTATGCACGAAGTTATAGCAAACAGGATCATCATTCCGGAAAGACAACCAATTAATCTTTTCATACTAAATTATCAGGATTTTTTATCGGTTATAAGCAAATATAGCATCAACAAACCTAAACTAATTAATTATTAGTAAAAATTCTATCCACTAACACTACATTGCACACCGTCCGGTTAAACGTCTACGCTTAACCGAATTATGAAGCAAGTGTCTGTACTTGCAGGGTTTTGTATTGTCCGTGAGCGTAGACGCTTGAACAGGCGGGTACTAGCATGAACATTTGAACAGGCGGGAGCAGAAAAATTTTAATATATCTAACCAACGCTGCTCATTGTTTTTCAGCTTAAATTGGAATTTGTTTTAACAGAAGCCGGATGTCTTTATCGGTAATATTCGATTGTTCAGACTTATCGAATATGGTCAGCAAGATCACAGTAATGTCCTGAATATATACATGTGTAATTACTCTGGCACCACCGCTTTTTCCTTTTCCTTTGCTGAAAATGGAAAGTCTTATTTTATAAGAGTTATTACCTAATGGGATACCTTGTTCTGGGTTAACTTTTAAAGAACTAATCAAATCGCTCAATTCTTGTTTCAGAGACGGATACTTCTTTAAGAGGCGTTTTGCCTGCTTTTCAAAAGTGCGTATTGTAATTACATTATAGCTCATTAAGCAATTCGTCAGCAGATCTGCCGGTAATTTTACCTGCCTTGATCAGTTTAACTTCCTCTACAGCCTCCTTCAATTCATTTAAGAAAATGGCATCGTTTTCTGTAAGTGGTTTTGCCTTTACATAAGAAAAATCCTTCAATAATTCCAGAAAGAACGAAGCTCTATTATCTTTAATGTCTAATAATACTTTCATGGTTGACCAAGTTTGTTGTAAAATTACAGATTTATCTTCTGAATAGAAAGGCGAAAGAATAGCCTGGCTCCAGCGTTCAAACGACGCGATGGGAATGTGTTAGGGACGACAAATGTTATGATAACAAAAAAAGCGATAGCTCCGCTTAAGAACTATCGCTTTTATTATTGATTTTTAAGCTACTTATGCCAGGTTACGTCCCGCGTTTACTATACCGTAAACTGTGCGGATAATTAGTTTATCATAAACCTCTAATAATTCTTTGTCAGTAGTATGATTACGTAAGTTTAAAGCATAATGCTGCATGATCACCAGCGGTAATACAATTTTTTCGCGGATACCGATTGACCGGCGGTCGACCGGCGAATCTTCCATCAGTACTTTGGTATCTGTTAATTCAAGCAATAGTTCTTTAGTTAGCTCAAACTCGTCTTTCAGTTTTTTCCAGAACGCTCTAAATTTTTCATCCTTATCCAGGTAAGCAGTTACCCTGAAATCTGACTTGGACATCGACATAATACAGTTATCAACCATAGTTCTGAAGAAACCAGATGTAGTGTATAATTGTATCACTTCTTCCCAACGTCCCTCCTCTTTCATCTTCTTCAAGGCAGTACCCATGCCGTAAAAGCCCGGTATGCTTTGTTTAAGCTGGCTCCATGAAGTTACAAAGCTAATAGCACGAAGGTCTTCCAGTTTTAATGGTGCATCGGCATTACGTTTAGTGGGTCGGCTGCTGATGTTGATCTTTGACAATAATTTCAGCGGACTGAATTTCTCCAGATATTCCATAAACAAAGGGTGCTGACGCAGATTCATGAACAGATCGTAGCTTGCATCGGCCATACTGGTAATGAGTTGTTTTTGCTGATCG
>DATCXS010000413.1:0-3695 GCA_036565645.1 Mucilaginibacter sp. | reverse complement strand
ACCCAGCTTGACGTTTTCAGATCAAAGTTACCAAGCTGGTGTAGCTGCCGGTATTGTTCTTCCGTCAAAAGCTGAATGCCCATAGCCTCGGCCATATCTACAGCGCTGTTTGCGGGTTTATATTCTTTTCTGGAATCAAGCGCCTGCTGGTCATAACATAAGCTTCTGCGACCTTTTGGGCTCTCTGCCGAACAATCATAAAAAGTATATTCGCCGGTCTCTGCATTGTAACCAACCACATCCGGTTCGCCACCGGTTAGCTCCATTTCATTGAGCGACCAAAGCTTACCGGCATTGGCTCGCAGTTTAGCCTGCACTTTGGCCCACTCCAAACCTTTATGGCGAGTTGTATTACTATTAAACCGTGCTTTTAATATATCGAGTAGCTCTTCCACCTGTTGTGGCAACAATTCCTTTTTAATCATATAATAAGCATTTATTGGTTAGCCGGATTAATCTTTCTGTTTGCCGGCCGGCAATACCAGGATAAAATAACAAAAATACTTTGAGCAAGGGGACCGATAACTGCTTTTCCGCTATCGCCCATAATCAGGTGCGATATTAAAGCGCCCGACATAGCGAAAAACAGACCGGCATACGCCCACTCTTTAATCAGTTTAAAGCCGGGCACCAGAATTACTATAACGCCGAGTATCTTCCAAACGCCAAGTATAGTCATGATATAAAGCGGATAGCCTAAATGCGTAATGATATCGACCATTTGTTTGGCCCTCATGAGCTGGCTAATGCCGCTTCCCAACATCCCTGCAGATAATAAAGCGGTGGCTATCCAATAGACAATTAATTTTCCTTTTTTCATGTGACAATTATTTTAGTTTGCTGATGATTTCTTCTAAACGGTTATGTGCCATATTTAAGCCTTGACGGAATGGCATTTGCAGCACCTGGTCGCGTTGGGCAACCGATTCATAGATAATATACGCATTCAACCTGCTGGTACCATCTGTAAGCGCTTTAAATTCATAAACCTCAAGCTGAACCCCAAACGACATATTGGCCATTTCAAACGTGCGGATGATCTTTTGGTTGGGTACCAGATCATGGATTACTCCGATCATCTGTAAAACTACCGGCCCTTGCGGATTGCTGGTTTCAAACTGATAGCTGCCGTGCTTTTTTCCTTCGAATCTGATTACTTTAGTACCCATCCATTGTTCAATAAATTCGGCTTCTGTGCAAGCTTTAAAAAGCAAGCCGACCGGCAAATCAAACTCGCGGGTTATAGTGATGTCGTGTCGGCCGTCTTCGGCATCGACTTTGGTTTTTAGTTCCATCTTATTCAGCGTTTTTGGTTTGGTGTAATTTCATTATGCTTTCCAATTTATTAAACCTGTCGTCCCACATCTGGCGGAACGGCTCGATAAAGTCGGCTACCTCTTTCATTTTCTTTGCGTTGATGTGATAGTAAATTTCGCGACCTGTCTGCTGCTGTTGCAGCAACTGGCATTCGGTTAATATTTGCAAATGTTTGGAAACTGTGGGCCGGGCGGTATCAAAGTTTGAAGCTATGGCCCCGGCAGTTAATGCCTGCGAAGCCAAAAGCAGCAGTATCGCCCGACGGGTGGGGTCGGATATGGCCTGAAATACATCTCTTCTTAAATTCATTGCGTAGTTATTTGGCTACAAATATATGCGTAGTCATTTAACTACACAAATTTTATTGAATTTTTTTGACTGCCGAACTATTTCCTGGCCGCGCAATGAAGTAACAGTTTTGAGTCGACAGTAACTATATGCCAGTAACTTTGATGCCATTGCTAACTGTTATTTTTAGTGGAAGATGAATGTCGCCAAGAACAAAGATCAGGTTTATTTACAGCGGGCAATTACGTCCGGACTTGTGCCTTTGGGTAATTTTCCCTATATTGCGTCATGCTGAAGCGATTGCTACATATCGTCCTGGCAGCATGGCTCATCAATGCGCTGATCTGCTTTCATCCCGGTTTTTCCGGGAATACCTACCCCAAAAGTGATTTGAGCACAGCGGCAGCGGCACATCCCGATGTGAAGTTACCTGATGGCTTCCTTCCCAATTATTCATCAGACAAAACGCAGAAAGAGGCACATCATCGGTCAGCATCCAAGAACCGGTATTTTATGTCCCGTGTCCTGACTTTTGACATTTGGTCGGGGCAAAATGCTATATGCTCATTGCTTACCCCGCGAAAAACGCTTCGGGTATTTATCCATAAAATGTGGGAGAATAAATTTTTCTTACCACCCCATCACAACTACCTCTTCCGGCTCAGTCTATTCTGACCGTTTACTGTTCCCCCCCGCATTAGCGCTTAAATTACATCGAATGCCCGGTATACCCGGCGTGTGCGGCCTTGTTTATTGCTCACGCGATATCTGTATGTCGGCTATAACATCCAATGTGGTCGACAAAAGGGATAAATAACTATAATACTCTTACTAAAACAAGAAATAACTGCGCTATATAACGCCGTACCGATGGTCGATGGCGTTTCTTGCAGGCCTGTCGCGAAATATTCCGAAAGAAAACTTGAATTGATTGCGACAAACAAAACATTATCTGAGCGAAGTGAATTATAACTACAGCTGGTTTGAAGCCCGGATATAAAGCAACTTGCTTAATCTGAGTGATTTAAAAGCGTTTCGCCACTAAAAATGATATTATGATTGAAAAAAGATTATTTATTGTAGCCAACAGGCTACCGCTTACTGTTGAACTTCAAGACGATCAGTATCAATGCCGTCCATCATCCGGCGGATTGATCTCGGCTGTGAACGCATATCTGGCGCGGGATGGCCGCGACCAGTTTCGGCAGCGTTTATGGGTGGGGGTGGCGGGTTGTGATGAAGCGACCTGGGAACATGCTGTTAATACAATTGACGCTGATTTTAATTATCTGCCGGTTTTTCCGGATGCGGAAACCTATGAACATTACTATGACGGTTTCTCTAACTCGCTGCTTTGGCCGCTTTTTCATTATTTCCCTTCATATGCAGAGTTTCATGAAGCCGACTTTGCCGCTTACATAGATGTAAACCGACAGTTTGCCAGCCGTTTGCTTGCCGAGGTACGGCCCGGCGATGTGATTTGGATACATGATTATCACTTGCTACCGCTGGCTGCCATGCTGCGCCGGCAATGTCCGGATCTGTCTATCGGGCTTTTCCTGCACATACCATTTCCTGTTTTCGAGGTTTTTCGCCTTATCCCCAAGCCGTGGCAGCGCGAACTATTGACAGGTATGCTTGGTGCCGATGTGATAGGGTTTCATACCGAGACCTATCAGCAGTACTTTTTGCAAGCGGCCGAACAGGTACTGCAAACAGACGCGGCTGGCGGTGAATTAGCGTGGGAAGGCCGGGCCGTTAGCACCGGCGCATACCCGGTAAGCATTGATTTCGATTTATTTCATGATGCAAATCTTCAAGAAGATGTACAGCAACTGGTAAGCCATTACCAATCTATTAAAGAAAACAAAAAAATGCTTTTTTCTGTAGACCGGCTGGACTACACAAAAGGTGTACATCACCGCATTAAAGGCTACAAAAAATTTCTGTTACAGCATCCTGAATACTGTGGGCGGGTGGTGTTTATTCTTGTAATAGTACCTTCAAGGCATCATATCAAGACCTATGCCGAGCGTAAAAGCATGATAGACGAGTATATCGGCGATATTAACAGCAGCCTGGGTACTATT
>DATCXS010000205.1:0-8132 GCA_036565645.1 Mucilaginibacter sp. | reverse complement strand
AATATCAAAAAATGGTTGACAAACGTATGGAGCAAATGAAAGCCCGTATGCAAGGCAATTAATAAAAAAAACTCACATTTATACCAAGTAAAGCCCCGGTTACCCGGGGCTTTACTTATTTTAGCTAAAATTTTCAGCAATTGAATCTGGCAGATATATATATTAAAAGCAAACTTGACGAACGCAAGCATAACGGCGGCTATCGTACATTAAAGCCCGAGAGCAACCTGATAGACTTTTGCTCTAACGATTACCTGGGCTTTGCACGATCGCCGGCATTAAAAGAGGCTATCGCTACAGAAATTAACAGTCATCCCGGCATGAATGGCTCTACCGGGTCGCGATTAATATCCGGCAATTTGGTTTATACCGAAAACCTGGAGCGTGAGATAGCAACTTTATTTAATGCAGAGGCGGGTTTGCTGTTTAATTCGGGTTATGACGCTAACCTGGGGCTGCTCTCCTCTTTGCCGCAGCGTGGCGATACTATTATTACTGACGAGCTAATCCATGCCTCGTTGATTGACGGTGCGCGCCTGAGTTACGCTAACCGTTATACGTTTAAACATAATGATCTGAATACGCTTGAATCCAAACTCCAAAATGCTAAAGGTGTAATTTATGTGGTTACTGAAAGCATTTTTTCAATGGACGGCGATTCGCCCCAATTGGAGGCTATGCTTGCTTTATGTGAAAGATATGGGGCAAATTTAATAGTGGACGAAGCGCATGCTGTGGGCTTATATAAAACCGGCATTGTTTCGGCTTTAGCCTTGCAGGGCCGGATATTTGCCCGAGTAGTAACGTTTGGAAAAGGTTTGGGCTGTCACGGAGCTATTGTTCTGGGCAGCGATTTATTGCGACAATACCTTATTAATTATGCGCGCGCTTTCATTTACACAACCGCAGCACCGTTTCATCAACTGGCTGCTACCCGGTCAGCATTTAAATTACTACAAATATCAGGTTTACTTATAGATGAGTTACGTCATCGCATTAAATTATTCAAGAAAGCCCTTATTTTAAATGCAGGCAGCGAATATACTTTAATTAAAAGTGACAGCGCTATTCAATGCATTTTGCTTAATAGCAATGATAAAGCAAAGGCGATTGCCACCCATTTACAAAACCAGGGATTGGATGTCAGGGCGATTTTAAGTCCTACGGTCGCTCAGGGCAGCGAACGGATACGCATCTGTCTTCACGCCTATAATACGCCCGACGAAATAACGTCGCTTACTAACGAAATTAACAATCTACTCGATGAATAAACCACTATTTATAACCGGCATTGGTACCGGCATTGGTAAAACCATTGTTTCGGCAATTTTAGTTGAAAGCCTTAAAGCCGATTACTGGAAACCTGTTCAATCCGGCGATTTGGATGATAGTGACACACTGAAAGTGCAAAGTCTGGTATCAAACACAAAAACTGTCTTTCATCCCGAAGCTTATCGTTTAACCCAACCCTACTCGCCCCATAAATCGGCAGCACTGGATGGTATAGAGATTGATCCCTCAACAATCATAAGTCCTAAAACTGATAACACTTTGATTATAGAAGGTGCGGGCGGACTGATGGTGCCTTTAAATAACACCTTTTTAATGATAGACCTGATACAGCAATTAGATGCAGATGTTGTATTGGTGGTAAAACATTACTTAGGCAGCATCAATCATTCATTATTATCGATAGAAGCTTTGCAAAGACGCAACATCCCGATAAAAGCATTGATTTTTAATGGGGTGCCTAACGAATCGTCAGAAGAAGTGATTAAAAAATTTGCTCAATGCCGTATATTATCAATCCCTGATATTCAAAGTATGCGTAAAGAAAATATCGCCCGCATAAAAATAGATTTATAATCGGCATGAAAAAAGTAGCGGTAATAGGTTCAGGAACCATGGGTAACGGCATAGCTCATACTTTTGCGCTATACGGGTTTAATGTTTCACTGATTGATGTAAGCGATGAAGCCTTACAACGAGGCTTACAAACCATCGACGCTAATTTGGATAAACAAATAAAAAAAGGCACGATTGCTCAAGCTGATAAAGCCGCTGCTTTAAACAGGATATCCACCTATACTGATTTAAAAGCCGGGGTTATGTCTGCGGGCCTGGTAATTGAAGCGGTAACTGAAAACCGCGAGGTAAAGCTTAATATATTCAAACAATTAAGTAATCTGTGCGCTGACGATACCATTCTTGCAACTAATACTTCGTCAATAGCTATTACAGAAATTGCGGCAGTAACCAAAAGGCCGGAACATGTTATCGGTATGCATTTTATGAATCCGGTACCACTGATGAAGCTGGTTGAAGTTATCAAAGGCGAAAAAACGTCGTCCAAAACCACAGAAACTATTATGCAACTATCGCGGCAGTTGGACAAAGTACCTGTCGAGGTAAAGGATGCGCCCGGTTTTGTGGCCAATCGCATCCTGATGCCAATGGTCAACGAGGCGATCTTTGCGTTATATGAGGGCGTATCAGGGGTTGAAGAAATTGATACCGTTATGAAACTGGGTATGGCCTATCCAATGGGGCCCCTGCAATTGGCTGATTTTATTGGCCTGGATATTTGCCTGGCTATAATGCAAGTACTGCATAATGGATTTAAAACCGATAAGTATGCACCTTGCCCTTTACTGGCAGATATGGTAATGGCTCAAGAGCTTGGCGTAAAAACCGGCGGCGGCTTTTATAAATATACACCCGGCAACAAAGATCTGGTTGTAGCCGACCGGTTTGCTAAGTAGCCGGTTAAACTTTTTGGATCAATATTTGTCGATGATTAAAAAACATTGACCGATGAAAACGATAGCAAAAGTTGGAATATTATTAGCATTAACCGGCAGCCTGTTAACCTCATGTTCCGGTGATTATTATGTTACCAATCGCCCGGAAGCCCCTTATTATGTAAGACCCTCCTCGCCTTATGCGGGCGCTGTTTGGATTGATGGAGAATGGGTATGGAACGGAGGACGATATACCTATGTTGGCGGCCATTGGGCCCGCCCGCGTGCAGGACATGTTTGGGTACATGGCACATGGATACATGGCCAAAGAGGCTATGCCTGGCATAGGGGCCGCTGGAGATAACGAAAGCGTTATTTCAAAAATATGAGCCGATTGTAACCAACAACCGGCTTTTTTCGTATCAACAGTGCATAGTTGGAACCTTTGTTAATAAGTTTACTATTGTATAATTTATGAAATTATCTTTAAATTTATGCGCAAAGCCTAACCATGTTAAACAGGGCTATTGTATTTGAGAAATTTCTACATCTTTTTAAAGAATCTGCACACAGATTTTCGTCAAAGGAAATGGCAACTGGCCTGCTACCTTGTGCTACTTTTGTTATTGCCTAAAATTATTTGGGCAGAGGGCAGTAAAGAAATAAATTCTAACGGCGGCGGACGGGCGTATTTGTTTTCGAGCAAAATACCTACATCATCGTTTCCCTTCCCTACGCTGGGTACTATGAAAGTTTACGTAAAGGCCGGCGAAACCCTAAATGTAGGCTCAAGCGCTCAGGGCATTGGTGCTGGTACCATAAACTTGAGAGCGCCCGATGGAACAACCTATACCAGCGGAAACTCAAAAACCGTTGGTTTCATCTTAAATACCGTTCAAGAATCAGCAGGCCCCTTACCTGCAACCAATGGATATACGCCTTACGTAGTAACCGCAACTGCTGCTCAGGAGGGTATTTGGGAAGTTGATTTTATAGCTCCCGGTGCCGATAATGGTTCAGAATCAAACCCTACAGTTACCCCGGCCGGCACCGACTGGGTACAACCCTCAGGCCCCTATATAGCAGCATTTGATATTACCGTAATTAACACTTCTAATGCAATAGTAAAAGGACGGGTTTTTACCAATATTTTTTGCGGCGAAACAAGTTCATTCAGTATTGGCTTTAACGGCATATTCCATATCTTAACCAAAGACGGGTATCAATATACCTTTGATAACAATGGCCAGACCGGTAACGGATTTTCGTTTTTTGTTAATAACAAAGGATTTAAAACCGCCGGTGGTAAAGCAAGTTATCAAAGTGTTAATAACACCGCTGCGCCTTTAGTTCAGGACCCCACTGCGGCGGATACAGAAACTGATATAACGCACAAAATATTTTTTAATACTCCCGCGGCCGATCTGCCGGCGTCTGCAAAAACGCCCAACGGGAGCACTACCTGGCTAATTAATCCTCCGTTTCAGCCGAAAGTTGTCGGGATGGAATTTACCGGCACCGAAGGTACTAAAGGTAAGGCCGGTACGGCACCTTTAGGTGGTACATTCAACTTTTCTGTTACAGCCAACGGAAATTATACTTTAATTATAGACGTCAATAATAACGGCTCTTATGCAGATGCAGTTGACCGCAAGCTTAGTGGTACTGTCACAAACGGCTACAACAGCGTAGCATGGGATGGCCTCGATGGCCTTGGAAATAAATTACCGGCGGGTTCAACAATTTATAATACGAACCTGACTATAACCTTATATAATGCCGAGGTACATTTTCCTTTTTTTGATGTTGAAAGAAACATTTACGGAATTAAGCTAACCAGAACTACCGGTACGGGAGCGCCGGATAACACGGTTTATTGGGATGACAGCCCGATAACATTGTCCGGAACACCTTCCTCGCCAATTAGTAATTTAACCGGTATCAGCAGTCTTGTAAACGGTCACAAATGGGGAGCGCCAACATTTACCAATTCTGAACTTGATTTTGGTAATAATAAAAGTATAGATACCTGGGCATACGTTACCCAGCCAAGCATAGACTCTATTTTAACCTTCACCATCAGAGAGGCTGACCTGGAAGTGGCAAGCCTTACATCAGACGTTATAACCGGTTGTGTGGGTCAGGCAATCAACTATACTGCTGTAGTTAAAAATAACGGTCCAAGCGACGTAACCGGTTCTACTTTTATGGTTGATTTCCCTGCCGAACTTACCGATATTAAAGTTACCAGTACTGCAACCACCGGTACTACTACCATAACAACAGATTCTATAGGCAACACCAACTATATGGCCAAAATAGATATGACTAATGGTTCAGTAAGAACGTTTAATATCACCGGCACGGTAACAAAAGCACCGACAGGAAAATTAGTTGTATCGGCAAGCATTCTACGCCCGGCAGATATCACCGATCCTGATGCAACAAACCCAGATTCGGTAATGCCAACTGATCCTATAGGCGAATGTGATTCAGATCCGTCAGGCGCAGGTTGTAATAATATTAAAACCGACAGCGTAACTTTTGTGCCTTCGCCTGATGCAGGTTCAGATCAAACAGTCGAAAGAGATAAAATAGCTACCATTACCGCTAACCAAACAGGTACCTGGGCGCAAGTAGGTACAACTCCGGCAGCAGCTACTATTAATACTCCGGCAGGTACCAAGACCGGCATTTCCGGCTTATCTGAACTTGGGCCGTATAAGTTTGTGTTTACTAACATAAATGGCTGTACAGATACAGTTACGGTTAACGTCACATCGTCAAAATTAGATGCGTCGAATGTTTTGACACCTAACGGCGATGGCAACAACGATCAATTGGTTATCCCTGATATAAACCTTTTCCCGGGAAGCAGGCTGGCCATCTATAACCGTTGGGGTAATGAAGTTTATCATTCTGATAATTATGCTAACGATTGGGAAGGAAAAGGCTTGGCTGACGGCACTTATTATTACGTATTAAATCGCAGAGAAGCTAACGGTAGTATTAAAGTATTTAAAGGCTGGATATATTTAAAACATTGACGATGAGAGTGACGAAAAAATATATCCTGCTGCTTTTATTATCGGCATTAGGTGCAACAAAAAGCTTTGCCCAGCAAACCATCCAGCTTAGTCAATATTTATTTAACGGCTTGGCGGTTAACCCGGCATACGCCGGCTATAAAGATAACTGGACTATTAATGCCAGCAGCCGCCTGCAATGGGCCGGGGTTGAAGGAGCACCCATAACCAATACCTTATCAGTTGATGGTATTACTGACCCTGAATACAAAAACGTGGCGCTTGGCCTATTGATAACCAATGACAGGCTGGGCCCTGAAAATAACTCATCTGTTTACGCCAATTATTGTTACCGTATACGTTTAAATAATGAAGACTCGCAAAGGCTTTGTTTTGGTGTAGGTGTAGGCGCTATACTCTATAATATTGATGGTACTAAATTTAATACGGGCAATACAACTGATCCAACTATATCATCAGCAATTCAAAACAAACTGGCGCCTGATTTCAGAGCTGGTGTTTACTATTATTCGCCGTCATTTTATGTAGGCGGGTCGGTATTAAACCTGGTACCCAATGCCTATCCAGATCCTAACTCGATATTTATCCAGGAGGTAAGAACCGTTTACTTAACTACCGGTGCTATGGTAAATATCTCGCCGGTTATTGACTGGAAGCCATCTTTTTTAGTTAAAGAAGACTTTAAAGGACCTACCAATGTAAATGCAGCAACTTATTTTTTGTTTAGCAATTTACTATGGGCAGGAGCGTCCTACAGTACCAGTGTTGCGTTATGGAATAAGCCCAATCTGCAAAGTGATTTAACGCAGATGGATGCTATTACCGGTATGGTAGGTATAAATATTACCCCGCTGTTTCGTTTTGGTTATTCGTATGATTTTGGTTCGAGTAAGATCCCCGGATATCCCAGCGCATCTCATGAAATTTCGTTAAGCTATAGTTTTGCCCGTGCAAAAGGCAGGATATTAAGTCCACGCTATTTTTAACCCGACTGTATGAAAAAGATAGCAGCCTCACTCCTTTTAACAATAAGTTTGATAATCAGCGCTAAAGCGCAGGAACAGCCTGACACCAGGCAACTGGCCGATAACCTGTTTGAACGGTATGAATATTTCAATGCCTTAAAAATATACCAGCGTTTGGCTGAGAAATCAAATGCCGATGGCTTGATAGTTGAACGGGTTGCCGATTGCTATCGCCTGATGGGTGATTACAATAATGCTGAAGAATGGTACGCAAAAGCCATAGGTTACGGTGAAGCGCAGCCGATTGATCATTTTTATTATGCTGAAATACTGTTGCGTAATAAAAAGTTTAAAGAAGCGGGCGAGCAATATAAACTCTATTATCAGTCAGAAAACACCAGTCAGCTGCCATTTAAGTTAGCCGTTATAGATTCTGCCCAAAAATGGATAAAAGCTCCCTCAAATGAATTTACTATTCATAATCAAAAAAAACTAAATAGTAAATATTCTGAATGGGGATTAAATTTTTACGGCAAAAACGGCTTTGTATTTACATCAGACAGGAAAGTAAGCAATAGCAAGAAAGACACTTATAACCGCAATGGCGACGGTTACTTTAATGTTTATGAGGCCGAAAATGATGTGGTTACGCCATTTAACTTAAAAACTAAAGATAATCCGTTGTTTGATATCAAATATCATATTGGCCCAATGGTTTTCACCAACTCGGGCGATACGGCTTACATCACTATAACTACTACTGTACCTCATAAGCAGTTACCTACAGATATTAAAACACCTGACAATACTCAAAAACTATATACCCGCCGCCTGGAGCTGCTGGTAGCAACAAAAGTAAAGGGACAATGGTCGTCGTTTAAAAGCTTTCCTTATAATAATCTTACGGAGTATTCAGTTGGTAATGCTGCGTTATCAAAAGATGGTAATGTGATTTACTTTACCTCTGACATGCCGGGCGGCGAAGGTAAAACAGATATTTGGTACTGCGTAAAAAACAGCACCGGCAACTGGGATCAGCCTGTAAATTGTGGTAAAAACATTAATACTAAAGATGACGAATCGTTTCCGAGCATAAGCGACAATATTTTGTACTTTTCGTCAAACGGATTACCAGGCATGGGTGGGCTGGATATATTCAGGGCAAAAGGTGAAAAAGCAAACTGGAGCAAAGCATTTAATCTGAAATACCCTATCAATAGTACCAGCGACGATTTTTATTTTATAAGCAAAGCCAAAACCGGTGGTTATTTTTCGTCAAATCGCGAAGGCGGCCAGGGTAGTGATGATATTTACAGCTTTGATTATTCTGGCCCGGCTGACAGTACTTTAGGCTTTGATAAGCCAGGTTTGGCAGGGGG
>DATCXS010000003.1:0-3883 GCA_036565645.1 Mucilaginibacter sp. | reverse complement strand
ATCTCGGCCTGACAGCCGCCCATAGCAGCCGATATGGTAGCGCCCTTTTTAAAGATACAGCCTATCTCAGATGCCGTCAATAAAAACTGAACGATACGCTTATCATCAAAGCCATCGCAAAAAACAATAAAGTATTGCAGTACAGCCGGAATAACACCCGCAGCGCCATTGGTAGGTGCTGTTACCACGCGGCCAAAGGATGCATTCTCTTCATTTACAGCCAATGCAAAGCAACTTACCCAGTCCAAAATATTCTGAAAACCGTTGCCCGTTTTACGAATAGCCGCTACCCACTCGTCATAGTTGTTATAGGTGTTACTACCGATCAATTTTTTGTTTAGTGCCGCCGCGCGCCGGGCTACATTCAGCCCCCCCGGTAAGATACCCTGGGCATGGCTGCCGCGATACATACATGCTGCCATAGTATGAAAAATGTTCAAAACACCGGTACGCGTTTCTTGCTCGCTGCGCCAGGCTTGCTCATTCTCGGATACTATTTCTGACACCTTAAGCCCGGTTTTGATGCACCAGTGCAGCAGGTCGCCAGCTGTATCAATCGGGAATGGCAGATCAACTTCTGCTTTCTGCTGACCGGCGGCTCCTTCCTTCACAACAAATCCCCCGCCTATAGAATAGTACGTTTCTGATATCGCTTTACCGGTACTTAGAAATGCCTGAAAGGTCACCGCATTAGGATGAAAAGGCAGGCTCTCTTTAAACAGGAACAGCAGGTCGTTATCAATAGTAAAATCTATCTGGTGCCTGCCATCTAATAGCAGTTTATGTGTATCACGGATCTGATTGATCTTGGGAACAACGTTATCAACTGCGAAAGTTACCGGGTCGTCACCGCTTAGGCCCAACACCACGGCGATATCTGTACCATGGCCGCGACCGGTTTTGGCTAATGAACCATACAGCAGAATCTTGATCTCTGTCACCAGTTGTAATATATCCTGGTCTTTCAAAACCCCGACAAATTGCTGCGCGGCACGCCACGGACCAAGCGTATGTGAGCTTGACGGGCCTATGCCGATCTTAAACATATCAAAAACAGAAAGTTGCTCGCGTTGCATTACAGCTAATATACGCCTAAACGGGTGCAATATTGCAGCATAACCAGATATTTAGATTAAGTACCCAAAAGCCTTACGCCGCCGGCTTTTAAGTCTTTAATGATCTTTTCCTGAAGGGCGATCTTTACGGTAAGGAAGTCGGATGGATTTACCCAGATGTTAATAGCATAACGGATACAGTCAACCTCCAGCCCGATAATACCTACACGGATAGCCGGTGTTTTTAAAACTCCCGGAATAGCGTTTACAGCGTCGGTCATGATTTGCTTGGCCTGGTCAACATCAACATAATAACCTAACTTAACTTCAAAGTCGAGACGGCGCTTGCCCTGGCGGGTAAAATTAACGATCACCTCGTTAAACAATTTACCGTTAGGGATGATGATGGTTTTGTTATCGGCCGACAGCAAAACGGTATAAAAGATCTGGATCGATGTTACCCTGCCCTCCTGCCCCTGCGCAAAGATGCTGTCGTCTAATACAAATGGTTTAAGCAGCAAGATCAATACGCCACCCGCAAAGTTTTGAAACGTGCCCGATAAGGCCAGACCTATTGCTACCGTTGCACCACCCAAAATTGATGCGAACGACTCCAGCGGGATACCAACCGTCATCAACACCATAATCAGCAGTAATATGTACAATGCTGTTATAGAAAGACTGATAAAGAAAGGCTGTAATGATGAGTTGAGCTGGCGCTGGCTCATGCGACTGCGAATGCGGTTGCCCAGCAATTTAATAACTTTAAGGCCGATAATTAATATAGCAAACGCTACTACAACCCTAAGGCCGTGAACCAGCAGCCATTGGTAAGCGTATAGAGAAACTTCGTGTATTACTTTCATAACAGAAGCACGAAGTTACAAATTTTTAGCGTCCGTAAATAGATACAAAAAGCTCGAAGCCTTTGTAAAATACCCAGTCGACTACAGTACTGCGTATTTGGGTAGTTGTTTCTTTCAGATGTTTCATTTGGTTCGATGTATTCAATTGTTGTGCCTGTTTTTCCGTCAGTAAAATTAAATACAAATTTATGCCCGAATGTTATCGATTTGTTATGAAATTAATCATTTGATTAATAAATGACCATCCGTTTACGTCTCGATGACAATGAGTTATGTTTGGCAAAAAATGCAGCATGTATTAAATAGGATACAGATTGTTTTCATCCTATTGTCAAAGGATTATTAATTATCTCATAACAATAATTTACAAATAAAAAGCCCCGCCTATAATAGACGGGGCTTCTATATTTATTAGCTATGGGCTATTGATATTACATCATGCCGCCCATACCGCCGCCGCCACCCATTGGTGGGCCGGCAGGAGTTTCTTCCGGATCGTCGGCCAATACACATTCTGTTGTTAACAACATTGATGCAATTGATGCTGCGTTCTCTAAAGCTACACGGCTTACTTTAGTTGGGTCGATAACACCTGCGCCGATCAGGTTTTCAAACTTGTCGGTACGTGCGTTGTAACCAAAGTCGGCTTTACCTTCTTTTACTTTTTGTACGATGATAGAACCTTCAATACCCGCGTTTTCGCAGATTTGACGTAATGGCTCTTCAATAGCACGACGGATGATCTGAATACCGGTGTTCTCGTCTTCGTTCTCGCCTTTTAAATCGGCCAAAGCTGATACTGCACGGATGAAGGCAACGCCGCCACCTGCAACTATACCTTCTTCAACAGCGGCACGGGTTGCGTGTAAAGCATCGTCAACACGG
Organism: Mucilaginibacter sp.; assembly: GCA_036565645.1. Taxonomy (GTDB): domain Bacteria; phylum Bacteroidota; class Bacteroidia; order Sphingobacteriales; family Sphingobacteriaceae; genus Mucilaginibacter. Next base: position 1,077 of record DATCXS010000003.1, on the reverse strand, counting down.
TCTTTTTTCTCTTTCATCTCAACTTCTGATGCTGCACCAACATATAATACAGCTACACCGCCAGATAATTTAGCTAAACGCTCTTGCAGTTTTTCTTTGTCGTAATCAGAAGTGGTTGCTTCCATTGAAGCCTGGATTTCGCTAACGCGACCTTTGATACTTTCTGAAGCACCGGCACCATTGATGATAGTAGTGTTATCTTTATCAATAGTGATCTTTTCTGCCTGACCTAAATCGCTTAATTCGGCCGATTCTAATTTGATACCTTTTTCCTCAGAAATTACAGTACCACCGGTCAGGATAGCGATATCCTCTAAGATAGCTTTACGACGGTCGCCAAAACCAGGTGCTTTAACAGCAGCTACTTTCAGTGAGCCACGGATCTTGTTAACTACTAAGGTTGACAAAGCTTCGCCTTCCAGATCCTCAGCAATAATTAACAGTGGTTTGCCTGTTTGTACTTGTTTTTCCAGGATAGGCAGGATCTCTTTCATTGAAGAGATCTTTTTGTCGTAGATCAAAATGTAAGGGCTTTCCAGCTCGGCTTCCATTTTGTCTGTATTGGTTACAAAGTAAGCCGACAGATAACCACGGTCAAACTGCATACCTTCAACAGTTTTAACTTCGGTTTCGGTACCTTTTGCTTCTTCGACAGTAATAACACCGCCGGTACCAACTTTTTGCATCGCGTCAGCAATCATTTCGCCAATAACATCGTCGTTATTAGCCGAAATAGAAGCTACTTGTTTTACTTTGCTAAAGTCGTTGCCTACGTCTTGCTTTTGGGTTCTTAAGTTTTCAACAACGGTTTTAACAGCTTTGTCAATACCGCGTTTCAAATCCATTGGGTTTGCACCGGCAGCAACGTTTTTAATACCCGCGGTAACAATGGCCTGGGCCAATACAGTTGCCGTAGTAGTACCGTCGCCTGCAATGTCAGCAGTTTTTGAGGCTACTTCTTTAACCATCTGGGCACCCATGTTTTCAATTGGGTCTTTCAATTCAATTTCTTTAGCTACAGTAACCCCGTCTTTAGTAACCACGGGCGAGCCAAATTTTTTGTCGATAATTACGTGA
>DATCXS010000170.1:0-6035 GCA_036565645.1 Mucilaginibacter sp. | reverse complement strand
GATATCAGATGCGACCAATAAACGTAAATATGGGCAAAACCAGGCTCGAGGCATTTAGCGATGGGGTAATAGCTATTATCATCACTATTATGGTATTAGAAATGAAAGTGCCCGGCCACGGACATAGTGAATTATCTGACCTCAGAGAAATGTGGCCTGTTTTTACAAGCTATGTTATTAGTTTTATTTACGTGGGGATTTATTGGAACAATCATCATCACATGTTGCATGTGGTGCGTTCAATAAATGGATCGATACTTTGGGCCAATCTGTATTTATTGTTTTGGCTCTCGGTAGTTCCGTTTGTAACTGCCTGGATGGGCGAAAATTCGTTCCAGGCCATCTGGCCTATTGTTATGTATGGCTTTGTGCTGTTAATGAATGCAATAGCTTATACTATTCTTGTGAGGGTACTGATAAAGCACGAAGGTGAAAATTCGCCCCTGGCCACAGCCTTTGGTAACGATCTTAAGGGCAAAGTATCCATTCTGCTATACGTAACAGGTATCGCCTGCGCCTGGATAAATACTTACCTGAGTTTTGCATTTTATGTGTTTGTAGCCTTAATATGGCTTATTCCTGACAGGCGTATTGAGAGAAAGCTGGCTGCAGAACAGCAGCAGATAGTCTGATTTTCAGATACATAAACCAGTTTAAAAATTCATGGTGTAACGTGTAGATAACCTCAGATAAGGGTACTTTTTATCCACATTGGCATAATCTTTATAAACGCCATGCAGGGTAAAGTACCCCGACTCGATACTGAACGCAAATCCTTTAATAATATTCAATGTCGCCTCGCTCGAGACAGCATGCACTAAATAGTGGGAGGGATGTCCATTTTCGGTTACCGTCCAGCTACCGCGATAATTGATGCCATAGCTTAATGTGTTGAACAAGAGCAATTGCCCGCCGGCATTAAAGGCCGCACCGGTACCGTAGTCATAATTACGGCCATGTGGCAAGCGTAAATAAGGGTCTGGTATAGCAGCCAATAACACAGGGCCTGCGCCAAAAGACGTAGTTATTTTTGTTTTTTTGCTCAAATCATATTCCGACAAAAAGTTGGCCTGAACACTTTGTCCGCCATAAAAGAAGGCCGAGTTGTGCCAAAAATCATAATTGGCCGACAGCGTAAGTAAATGTTGTAGTTTTTCGTTGGATTTTATTTCCCATCCCGCCAGAGACCCGTAAACACTTACCATATTAACCAATGAGCTGTCATCTTTACCTAATTCAACATTAATGGAAATGTTACTGAATGGGGTTTCATAGTCCTTATAAGGTGTACCATACAGTAGCTTGGCATGACCATACCAACCATAGTTGCTATTATGCAAAATATTGGAGTTATCGCGATTAAATGTGCGCACACCCAGATCAATCTCCGCCGTTATTTCTGATGAGTCGCGTTTTGGATTTCGTCCCGGTTTCCCCCAATTTCCGTCTAATATTCGGTTTATACCATTAGCCGGGTTGATCAAAAGTGCAAATACCTCACTCATCTGCCGCCTAACGCCGGTTTGGTTGTTGTTGGCTATCTTATTAGCCAGCCTATAGGTCATCTCACCCAAAATAATACCGCCAAAACTGGTATTGATCAGGTCATTTACCGCCGGAGGCTGGTTCTCAGCTGTACTTTCCCAAATGTAGCTGCCTACTACAGCGGCCGGTGCCGACTGCCAAAAAGTATAGCCGTTAGATCGGAAGGCATTATAAAACTGGCTGCCATGAAACGGGTGCCCGAACTGGTTGGTTTGAAAGTTGTCATCATCCCAGGTCCAGTTACTGGGGGTAAAGTTATGGCCAACCGTTTTCCAGCTTATATTTGCATAATCGGCCCTTTTCAAAAACTTATCCCATGTCCAGGGTAATATCTCTGTAACGCCCAGTTCTATTGCAGCGCGTCCAAAATGCTTGGTTCGATTGCGGTTACGGTGCCGGGGCTTGGGGATACTGTCTTTAAATACGGGCTGCTCATAAGTTACAGCACCTTGCGCTAAAACATCATCTAACGGAAAAACCGCGGTAGCAATAACAAAAAAAGCTAAAAAACGAAGCAGTCCTTTTAGGTATATTTTAAAAAAGGCAGAGATATATAGCATATTAACAGTAACAAAAAAATAAATTACTGTTAGTACAAAGCTAAGATGTAAAAGAATTGTTTTAGATATATGATTAAAGCGCAAAGTTTATATATTTGCGCAGTAATTTTTTTATAACTGATATGAAAAAGACTTTAGGACTAATCATCACATTAATTGGTATAATAATAGTAGTTGGCGCGTTTTCTTTAACCCCAGACCACGCGTTAAATCCCGCTGATTCAGTAAACGGAATCAACGCATCTGCACCATTAACTTACTGCGGTTTCGTTACTTTCGGTGTTGGTATTGTACTTTATATATCAAGCCTTCCGTTAGCTGGCGAGAAACGTCAGCAACAACAGCAACAAAGTTAATTCTGACTTACTTTAAAAGTTGAAAATATAAAGGCCCGGCGATCATTTCGCCGGGCCTTTCTGTTATTATATTTAAAAGGTCATTATCTTACCGAAAACTTATAAATGGTCTCCGATTTAAAAGTTTGTCCCGGCCTCAAAATCACATTCGGAAATGAAGGCTGATTAGGTGAATCAGGATAATGTTGCGTCTCTAAACACAATGCGCCCCATTTAGTAAAGCTTCGGCCACCGCGGCCAATAATACGTTCGTTTAGGTGATTTCCCGTGTACACTACAAGGCCCGGTTCGGTTGTGTAAACCTGCATTACACGGCCGCTGACAGGCTCATAGACAGTAGCGGCTAAAGCCAGTTTGCCCGATTTATTCCGCAATGCAAAGGTCATATCATAACCATTGCCGGTAGCGGCAATGTCTTTACCTATTGTTTTAGGCTGCGTAAAGTCAAAAGGTGTGTCTTTTACAGCCAGCAACCGGCCGCTTGGCATCACATCTTTATCTGCCTCCAAATATTGATCTGCAAGGATAGTAAGTTGCCAGTCAGACACTTTTTCGGTATTTCCGGCCAAATTAAAATAAGTATGATTAGTAAGCACCACCGGCGTAGCTTTATCGGTAGTTGCCGAATAATTGAGCTTTAACTCGTTGTTATTGGTAAGCGTATAAATTACGGTGACGTTCAGATTACCGGGATAGCCCATTTCGCCGTCTTTACTAAAATAAGTTAATTTTAAAGCCACCTCTTTGCCGGGTACTTCTTCAATGTTCCATACTTGTTTGTCAAAACCTCTCGGGCCGCCGTGAATATTAGAAGCCAGGAGATACTCAGTTCCGTCAATACTAAACTTTTTGTTGGCGATACGATTGGCCACCCGGCCTACAACAGCACCCAACAGCGCATTGTCACGGCCCATATATTGTTTCAGCGAGTCGAAACCCAATACCACGTCGCCAAGCTTTTTGTCCCGGTCCGGGGCCAGTATATCGGTTATGGTAGCGCCATAGTTTATCACTTTAACCTGCATGCCATTGCTGTTGGTTAAAGTATACTGGTATATCTGCTGCCCCTTTATCTCGCCGTATGGTGTTTTGGTAATGGATGGTTTGCCGACAGGATAAGACTTAGCAAAAACCGGTGCCGAGCCAATAAATGAGATATAAACTGCGGCATAAAACAATATTTTTTTCATGAAGTAAAATTGGATTTCTAAAAATAAAACTTAATCAGCATCAAGACCCAATAATTTCGCGGGATTTTTTCTGGCGACCAAATCAATATCATGCTCAGTCAAACCCTTGGCTTTTAAGGCTAAAATGTATGCCCGCATTCCGTCAGGGTGCAGTGGGTTTCCAGGCTGGCCCAGGTCTGAATCAATAATGCAATGTTGAGCACCTATAGCTTGTATCGCCTTTACACATTTGGTTACTGCTTTTTGATCGCCTAAATTCTCACCGCCTTTTTTAGCCAGATAGCTTTGCCAGCAAAACTCGATTATTGCACCCATATCTGCCATTCGTTTCATTTGATCTACCGTAGCACCCAACAGCATAGCGTGAGTTACAATGATCTTTTTTATGCCCGCCGCTTTGGCTGCCGGTATCAGAATTAATGATTCAGCAGGAGTGGAGTGGCCGGTTTCAAGGATCAGGTTATTTTTAGCAACTACATCAAATACTTCGGCCAGTTCAGGTACTGGTTTGCCGTCTTTAACTACGCTTACAAATTTTCTTGGTCCGGGGCCATGTTCAAAGCCATTTTCGGCATCGACAGTAGGCAACCAAACAACCTTGCCGCGATGACCTTCCATAGCTGCCATGCGGCGCACGGCTTCGGCATTAAGGCCCCCTACAGAACGATTGAGCACAATGCCGCCAAATACCTCAATAGCGCTAACTTCTTTCATCGCAACCTGCGCCCGGTCGGCTGTCATGGTGTAATGATTTTTGAGGACAATGCCGCGCATGCCTTCCTTTTTGGCTAATCGCGCCAGGTCAAGATCGCTTATAGAACGTGCGGAAACATCGGGTCCCGTATGGCAGTGGAAGTCAATGGTGCCGGCAAGTGGATTATCTGCAGACTGTTTACCTTGTGCAATAACTAATTGAGCACTTAATAAGCAGCCTGCAAATATCCATCCTGCGGTTCTTACCATTTTATTTGGTTAATGAGAATGGTTTATCATCAGCACCTGTACCCCTGGTTTTGTTGGGCTTATCGCTCATCACCATTTTCAACTCGCCACCTTTGGTTAAATCATCATAAGTGATGTAGTTTTTGGTATAATCATGACCATTTAAGGTTGCTGACTGGATATAGACATGATCCTTGTCATTAGCCGGTGCATCTATCACGAATTTTTTGCCGTTCTCCAGGTTAATGGTGATCTTTTTAAACATCGGGCTGCCTATAGCGTATTGGTTGGTACCCGGAGTTACACTATAGATCCCCATAGCACTCAATACATACCACGACGAGGTTTGCCCCTGATCTTCATCACCCGGATAGCCATTTTCGGTAGCGTTGTATAATTTGTACATGGCATCACGGACATGGAATTGCGTTTTCCACGGCTCGCCTGCATAATCGTATAAATAAATCATGTGCTGGATAGGCTGATTGCCGTGAGCGTATTGGCCCATATTGGCAGCAACCATCTCGGTCATCTCATGGATCATACCGCGGTAGGTACCTACTTTTACCTTGTTTGGTTCGCTAAATACAGAATCTAATTTAGCATCGAAATTAGCCTTACCACCCATCATATTGATCAGGTCCTGAATATTATGGAAAACAGACCAGGTATAGTGCCACGAGTTACCTTCGGTAAACGGACCGCCCCATTCTATAGGATCAAAGTTTTTGGTCCACTTACCATCAGGGCCTTTGCCTTGCATAAAATGAGTAGCCGGATTGTAAACATTGCGGTAGTTATACATCTGGCGGGCAAATATGTCCATGTAAAACTTATTATCGGTCATCTTGGCTAACTGGTAACCGCACCAGTCATCATAAGCATATTCTAATGTTTTAGCTGTCGATTCGCGATAAGTTGGATAAGGCACATAACCCAGTTCATAATACTCTTTCCATCCTTCACGGCCGTTTGCCGGTCCCCACGGGCCTTTATTGGTTGCCTCGTGCAGATAAGCTTTCAAGGCTTCGTTTGGATCAAAGGTATGAATACCTTTTGCCCAGGCATCGGCCAATAACGAGATAGCGTGATTACCCACCATACTGCCGGCTTCGCTTGGGAACGACCATGACGGCAACCAGCCGCACTGTTTATAAGCATCAATCAGGGCTTGCATATAATGGCCGTGCATTTCGGGCTGTACAAGGGTGTTTAGTGGGAATTGGGCCCTGAAAGTATCCCAGAAACCGGTATCGGTAAACATATAACCCGGATGTACAGTGCCATCATACGGACTAAAATAAACCGGATTGCCTGAAGCGTCTATCTCATAAAATTTACGCGAGAACAAGCTGGCGCGGAAGAAGCAGGAATAAAATGTCTCTCTGTCGGCTTCTGTACCGCCTTCAACTACGATCTTACCTAATGATTTGTTCCAAACA
>DATCXS010000218.1:0-2275 GCA_036565645.1 Mucilaginibacter sp. | reverse complement strand
TAACCATATTAGATACATTGGCACCAATTTCTACACCTATCTTTGGCGAATAAAAATTGTTGTTATTATTCCTGAAACCGCCACCTCGCGGCGAGTGATAATAATGGCGTTGGGCACTTACTGAGCCTGCTATCAGCAAGCATATAGCTAAAAAGGAGATCTTTTTCATTGCGGTATGTTTTTGTTTAATAATGTCTTTTAGAGCAGTATGTTTTGCAAAGGTTTATTTATGAATTATTTTTTACTAATTTTTGGTTATATAAGCTTGTAACAACTCTTAAATAATATGGTCACAATTGTTGTTGAGCAGTATGCCAAATAAAACCTGTTTGCGCTGCACCCTGCTTTTTATTAGTTGATTTTTTTTAAATACATTTATTGTTCAAACAAGTAACATGAAACAAAAATTATTTCTGATTGCCTTTGTGTTTGCTGCCTTTACGTCAAACCTTAAGGCACAAAGTGTTATCGCCTGGAAAAAAGCTACTTCTGGCGGCTACGCTTACAAATACGTAACCAACGACCCCACCCATTCACGCTTTTATAAATTAAAGAACGGTTTAACCGTTATCCTGAGCCCAACCAATAAACAACCCCGCATACAATGCTATATTGTAGTTAAAGCCGGTAGTAATACCGACCCGGCCAATCACACCGGTTTGGCGCATTACCTGGAACACCTCATGTTTAAGGGAACCGATAAATACGGCACTACCAATTATGCCAAAGAAAAGCCATACCTGGATAAAATAGACGCGTTGTATGAGCAGTATAACAGCACTAAAGATGAAACCAAACGTAAAGAGATATACAAAGAGATAGATAAAACATCGGGCGAAGCCGCCAAAATATCAATAGCTAATGAGTATGATAAAATGATGGCTTCAATGGGGGGCCAGAACAGTAATGCCAGCACATCTTTTGAGCGTACTGCTTATACCGAGGATATCCCAAGTTCATCTGTCGATAAGTTTTTGACCTTGCAGGCCGAGCGTTTCCGCAACCCAATATTACGTATCTTTCACACCGAATTGGAGGCAGTGTATGAGGAGAAGAACCGCACGTTGGATGATGACAACCGGAAGGTATTTGAGCAAATGTTTGCTGCCCTGTTTCCTAACAACAATTACGGCAAGCAAACTACGATAGGTACCATCGAGGACCTTAAAAACCCATCGCTGAAAGCAATTCGCAACTACTATTATACCTATTATGTGCCCAACAATATGGCTATAGTTTTATCGGGCGATTTTAATCCGGATGTAATGATCAAAAAGGTGGATACGCATTTCAGCTACATGAAACCAAAACCGATCCCGCCTTATACCTTCGATCCTGAAAAACCGATTACCAGCCCAATAAAGCGCGATGTTTACGGACCAAACCCCGAAAACCTAACCATTGCTTTCCGCTTTCCCGGCGCCGCAACCCGCGACGCCCGTTTGCTGGATCTGATGGGATCAATATTAACCAACGGCAAAGCCGGTTTATTTGACCTCGACCTGGTTAAAAAGCAAAAAATGCTGAGCGCCAGCGCCGGTGATTATGCCCTAAAAGATTACAGCGTGTTGCTGTTGCGTGGTACGCCTATCAAAGGGCAATCGTTAGATGAGGTGCGCGACCTGATGCTGGGCGAGATCAGCAAATTAAGAAAAGGAGAGTTTTCTGAAGACCTGATCACATCTATTGTCAACAACACAAAAAAAGAAAAGATTGTAGACGACGAGAGCTATGTAAACCGCGCCGATAACCTGATGAACGACTTTGTGACCAATGTAGACTGGCGCACGGACATTGCCACCGTTAATGAGCTTTCAAAGATCACCAAAGCGCAGATTGTTGCGTTTGCCAATAAATACCTGAACGATAACGATTATGTTATTGTTTACAAGCACCAGGGCGAAGACAAAAATGTTATCAAAGTTGAAAAGCCGCCAATAACCCCGGTTGAGGTAAATGCAGGTGCTCAGTCAGACTTTTTAAAGCGGATTGATGCCATGCCGGCCACTGCAATAAAACCCGTGTTCCTTGATTATCAAAAAGACATTCAGCGTGCTAAGTCAGGCCATACAGAGTTACTGGCTGTACGAAATAAGGACAACAGTATTTTCCGCATGTACTATCGTTACGATATGGGCAGCTGGAACAATAAATTGTTACCTATAGCAGCGCAATATATTCAGTATTTAGGAACAAAGACCAGAACAGCCGAGGATTTTAGCAAGGCTTTTTATAAGCTGGCTTCGTCATTTAATATTTCGGCAGGTACCGAGAT
>DATCXS010000035.1:0-3290 GCA_036565645.1 Mucilaginibacter sp. | reverse complement strand
GCGGGTCTCTGCCGGTTTTTCAGGAAGTAACGCTGCTTCTTCTTTACGTATCTTACCAATACTGATCTGCTTTGCTTCTTCCTTAATGCTCTTATCAACAGCAAATTCCTTTAACAAGGCGCTGTACATGTCGGTATCCAGCTTCGCCATAGGTTGTTTCTCAACCTTATAGCCTTTTGAAGCAAGGAAATCAACAATGGTACCCATTCCAATGTTAAGCTCTTTTACTGCTTTAAATAATTTTATCGATTTGTCTTCTGACATTTATTATTACTTTCTCTGCTTTATTTATGCAAAAATACGATTTTAATTTGCTTAATTTCTTTTATTCAAATTCTGCCTGTAATATTGATAGAACTTCTTTAACGGTTTCCTCTTCCAAATCAGTACGTTTCATCAATTCGCCAACAGACAATGCTAACACTGATTTTGCTGTATCTAAACCTATGCGTTTAAACTCGTCAAGGATCCAGCTATCAATTTCGTCCGAGAATTCTTCAATATCCACGTCCTCATCATGCTCATCAGCCTCACGGTAAACATCAATTTCATAGCCTGTCAATTTACCTGCCAATTTGATGTTGTGGCCACCGCGACCGATAGCTAACGATACCTGGTCCGGCTTTAAATATACAGCTGCTGTTTTTTTCTCGTCGTCTAATTTGATCGATGTAATTTTAGCCGGCGACAAAGCGCGCTGTATATATAATTGCGTATTGTTGGTAAAGTTTATAACATCGATGTTCTCGTTTTTCAACTCACGAACGATACCATGAATACGCGAACCTTTCATACCCACGCAGGCACCTACCGGATCAATACGGTCGTCATACGATTCAACAGCTACCTTAGCTCTTTCGCCCGGCTCGCGAACGATCTTTTTGATGGTGATCAAACCGTCAAAAATCTCGGGCACTTCCAGCTCAAACAAGCGCTGTAAAAACTCTGGCGCGGTACGCGAAATGATGATCTTTGGATTGCTGTTCATCATATCCACTTTGTAAACTATCGCTTTTACGCTGTCGCCTTTTTTAAAGTAGTCGGCAGGTATTTGCTCCGTTTTTGGTAATAAAAGCTCGTTGCCTTCATCGTCTAATACCAAAGTTTCTTTTTTCCAGACCTGGTAAACCTCACCGGTAACTATCTCACCTACACGGTCTTTGTATTTTTTAAATATCTCGTCTTTCTCTAACTCCAGGATCTTTGATACCAGGGTTTGGCGTGCAGCTAAAATAGCACGGCGGCCAAAGCTCTCTAACGTAATCTGCTCAATGTACTCATCGCCAACTTCCAGATCCTCATCAATTTTTTTAGCTTCAGCTAATTCAATTTCCAGGTCGTCATCCTCACTGAATCCGTCTTCCATAACCACGCGCGTACGCCAAATTTCCAAGTCACCATTGTCGGTGTTCACAATCACGTCGCAGTTTTCGTCTGTGCCGTATTTTTTACGGATCATACTTCTGAAAACGTCTTCCAGCACGCTCATCATCGTCGGACGATCAATGTTTTTGAAATCCTTAAATTCCTGGAATGAATCAATTAAATTAATATTGCTCATTTTCTTACTTAAATGATATTAAAACTTTAGTTTCTGATATTTGTTGTAACGGGATTGTGCTTTCAACTATTTCAGCCTTCTTCCCTTTTTCTTTAATTTTTTCTTCAATCCTGATGGCATCCCCGGTTATAGCCGTTAAGCAGCCTTCTCTTTTGGTGCCGTCGGCCATTTTAACAGACAAATTGCGGCCGATATTTTTGGCATACTGCCTTGGCTGCACCAATGGTGTATCAATGCCGGGCGACGAAACCTCCAGGTTATAAGCTGTCTTGATCACATCTTCCTCTTCCAGCTTAAAACCTACATAGCGGCTTATCTGTACGCACTCATCAATACCAACGCCTTTATCGCCATCAATCAGGATGATCAGTTTTCCGTTACTGTGCAGCCGGGCACTCACTAAAAACACATCGGGCCTGTTTATTTCGGCAATTTTTTCGTCAACCAGTTCAACAACCCTTTTTTCAATATTCATTATTCAACCTCTCGTTTTCTGACCGATAAAAAAATATCGGTAACTAAAAGAGGGGGCAAATGGCCCCCTCTTTCGTGTTCAATAATGCAAATATAGCTAAAATATTAAAATATCCAAACGCTAAGGCTTAAAAATCAAATCGGTATAGTGCAGCTGCCCCGGTTTGGCACGGCCGCGGATATAATCCCAGACGTCTTTATTACCTGCATGATTATAATAACGCATAAAATAAGTGCTTTGCTTCGCGAAAGGTGTATCGGGCGTAAAAACCACTGCCCCGTTGTTTACCTGGTAACGGCCAGGTTGTGTAGGCTGATAATCTTTCAGACCGGTATCTGCCGGCAGGCGAAATATGGCGAACAAGCTTTGCCAGTTTTTTATGCTATCGCGATCAATGTCATTCAGGATTACCGTGTCAATGCCGGTTATTTTTAGTGAGCGGTTGCTATCAATGAGGTTAAGGTATATGATTGGCTGAGGCACCTTATTTTTACATCCAAATGTAATTAGCATTACCAATAGAAAGTATTTTTTCAACGTCTTAAGTATTGTGATTGAATAAGTCTATTTCTCTTTTAAATTCTGCTCAAACAACTTATAAATCCGCTTATATTCATCTGTCCAGCTGCTGGGCTGCACAAAGCCATGATCCTCGACAGGATATGAGGCCAGTGCCCAGTTCTCCTTATGCAGCTCGATCAGCCGCTGGCTCAGGCGAACGATATCCTGGTAGTTTACATTCTGATCTATCATGCCATGCAGCATAAGTAAGTTACCTTTTAAGCCATCAGCAAAATAAATGGGGGAACTTTGGCGATAAGCTTTTTCATCAGTAAATGGCTCATTCAAAATATCGGAGGTATAACCATGATTATAATGTGCCCAATCAGCCACCGAACGGATAGCAGCGCCCGCTGCAAAAACATCAGGCTCAGTAAACATGGCCATCAGGGTCATGAAACCGCCATACGAGCCACCATACATGCCCACGTGTTTAGGGTTAACGCCATACTTCTCAACCAGCATTTTTACACCATCCACCTGGTCGCTCAGGTCTTTGCCACCCATGTGGCGATAGATAGCCGTACGCCAGTCGCGCCCATAACCTGCACTGCCCGAATAATCGATATCCAGTACGGTATAACCGTTGTCGGCCAGCATATTGTTAAACATATATTCGCGGAAGTAGTGGTCGCTCCAGCCATAGGTTACGTTTTGCAGGTAACCGGCACCATGCACAAACACCACGGCAGG
>DATCXS010000040.1:0-7907 GCA_036565645.1 Mucilaginibacter sp. | reverse complement strand
AGATATTGCTGGTGCTGGATGCATCAACCGGGCAAAATGCTATTGAACAATGCAAACAATTTACCGAAGCTACCGCCGTTAATGCATTAGCACTAACCAAACTGGATGGTACCGCTAAAGGTGGTGTAGTAATAGGCATATCAGATCAATTTAAAATACCCGTAAAATATATCGGCGTCGGCGAAGGCATGGATCATTTACAGTTGTTTGATCGCCGGTCGTTCGTAGATTCGTTATTCAAAAATTAAAACAACACGTCAATTGCGAGTAACGAAGCAATCTCTGAACTATGCGAGGCAGTAACTATCGTGTAGAGATTGCTTCGTTACTCGCAATGACGCTTTTATAAAATGCGTACAAAGTCAACAGAAAATAAGGCAATAGTTAAACCACGTGTCAATGTTGTAACCCTTGGTTGTTCTAAGAACATCTACGACTCCGAGATTTTGGCCGGGCAGTTAAAGGGCAACGCCTTTGATGTGGTGCATGAGGCTGATAAGGTGAGCAAGGATGACATTATTGTCATCAATACCTGCGGATTTATAGATAACGCCAAGCAGGAATCCATAGATACTATTCTGGAATACAGCCAGCTGAAAGATCAGGGTAAGGTTGGCAAAGTTATCGTTACCGGATGTTTATCTGAACGATACAAGCCTGAATTGGAAGCTGAGATCACTAACGTCGATGCTTATTTCGGCACCAATGATCTGCAGAACTTATTGTCGTCTATCGGTGCCGATTATAAGCATGAACTCATTGGTGAGCGTTTGCTGACCACCCCATCTCATTTCGCTTATTTTAAAATTGCCGAGGGTTGTAACCGCCCTTGCTCGTTCTGTGCCATTCCATTGATGCGTGGGAAACACCTGACTACCCCGATTGAGGACCTGGTTAAAGACGCCCAAAAACTGGCTAAAAACGGCACCAAAGAACTGATATTAATTGCACAGGACCTGACCTATTACGGCCTTGACCTGTATGGCAAACGCAATCTGGACGAACTGCTTCGCCGCTTATCTGATGTAAATGGCATCGAATGGATCCGATTGCAATATGCTTATCCTTCCGGTTTTCCGATGGAGATCCTGGATGTGATGAACGAGCGTGAAAACATCTGTAAATACATGGATATGCCGCTGCAGCACATCAGCGATAACATGCTGAAATCAATGCGCCGCGGTATCACCAAACAAAAAACCATCGACATTGTAAATGAGATACGCGACCGTGTGCCTGGCATTGCCATGCGAACCACATTGATAACAGGTTATCCCGGTGAAACTGAACGTGACTTTGAAGAAATGCTGCGTTGGGTTGAAGATACTAAGTTTGACCGTTTGGGATGCTTTACTTATTCGCACGAAGAGAAAACACACGCCCATTCTTTAGTTGATGATGTTCCGGAAGAGGTGAAACAACAACGCGCCGATACCATTATGGAGATGCAGCAGGAAATATCCTTCGAAAAAAATCAGGAAAAAATTGGCGAGACCTATAAAGTATTAATCGACAAAAAAGACGGCCCATACTTTGTTGGCCGCACTGAATTTGATTCGCCCGAAGTTGATAATGAAGTATTGCTTGATGCCTCAATTGATTACGCAACCATCGGAAGCTTTGTCAGTGTAAAAGTCGACTCAGCTGAAGATTTTGACCTTTATGGGCATATTGTAAAGTAAAAACGGCTTATCCCACATTGTCATTTCGACATAGCAAGAAATGACAATTTTATTAAAACGTCCGTTTCTCTATTCATTGTAAAATAAAACAAACCCGTTGTGTATAAAGTTAAATGGTTTTACATTTGACCAATGGACGTTGCCTGTATAAGTTATAAAGAAACCGGATATTTTTCTCCAACGGTTATCGACTACCTGGAGGACAAACCAGAAATCAGACCTTTTTATAGCCATCGCCCCAACTTTGAGGGTTTTGCTGAACTACTAAAAAACAAAAAAGTTATTGCCGACCGTCAGCTATTGGCGGACACGTTAACCGACCAATACCAGATCATAGTCAGATACGCCCGTATCTGGGACCCGCTGTTTGGTATATCTGAACCGGTAAGGCAAAACATTAGTAGCTTAAGGCAGGAGAATACTTATACCATTACTACCGGTCATCAGTTGAATATCTTTGCCGGTCCGCTGTATTTTATTTATAAAATAGTTACGGCGATTAAACTGGCGCAGCAACTCAAAGAAAAATTCCCTGACAAAAACTTTGTACCGGTTTACTGGATGGCATCAGAAGATCACGACTTTGCCGAGATCAATTACACCACCATAGGCGGCAAAAAAGTACACTGGTGGCACGATGCTTCCGGCGCTACCGGGCGCATCCACCCCGAAACAATGCGTCAGGCGCTTAATCAGTATAAAGGCGTGCTGGGCATTAATGGCTTTTCGGCCGATTTAGGTAAGATTGTTGAAACGGCTTATACCAATTTCGACAGGCTGGCCGATGCCACCCGCTATTTGGTAAATGAACTGTTTGGCCAGTATGGTTTAGTAATTATTGATGCCGATAATCGCCAGCTTAAACAGCACTTCGCCCCTATTATCGAGAAAGATATCATTGAACAAAACAGTTTCAAAAACATCAGCGCTACTAATGAAGATTTGTCCAAACTGGGGGTACATATCCAGGTAAATCCGCGCGAGATCAACTTCTTTTATCTGAAAGGTGCGCTGCGCGAGCGTCTGGTTTTTGAAGATGATCTGTATAAAGTACTGAATACCGAAATCAGTTTTACCGAAGCTGAATTGAAACAGGAAATTGCATCATACCCTGAAAGGTTTAGCCCTAATGTGGTAATGCGGCCTTTGTATCAGGAGTGTATTTTACCAAATATTGCCTACATAGGCGGCGGGGCCGAGATAGTTTACTGGCTGGAACTGAAATCAAATTTCGATCATTATAAGGTTGATTTACCGGTATTGATACTGCGTAATTCGGGCCTGGTTATACGTAAAGAATCGGCAGCTAAAATTAAACGCATGGAGCTAACTCCTGCCGATCTTTTTAAACCTACGGACATCCTCAAAAATTACTGGATAAAAAAACACAGCGATCACGAGCTATCCTTACAAACCGAATGGGGCGAACTGACAACTGTTTTTGACCATCTGAAACAAAAAGCGGCAAAGATAGACCCGACGCTTGGTGTATCGACAGAAGCTGTTCAAACACGCCTAAAAAAGGCGATAGACAATTTAGAAAAGAAACTGATCCGCGCCGAAAAACAAAACTATCATACCCGCTTAGAGCAGATAGATCATATCAAAGCCGAACTATTTCCTGCCGGCAGTTTGCAGGAACGTAGTGAGAACTTTGGTTTGCTTTATGTTAAATGGGGGCAAGCTTTTATTGACGAACTGATCCGCCATTTTGAGCCACTGGATTTTGAATTTGCGGTATTGACAGAGGCGTAATCTCGTAGAGACGCAATGCATCGCGTCTACTTTATTACGTTTTGATATATTTGCAGATGATCGTCTCAGAATCTACCTTAAGAAATTTTACCGAAACCGTTTTCCTGGCCATGGGCTGCAACAAAGAGCATGCTGCGCTGGCTGCGGATGTTTTGTTACTGTCTGATATGCGCGGCATTGACTCGCATGGCGTTGCAAGGCTAACCGGCTATGTACGCCTTTGGCAAAAACAACGCATTAACGCCACGCCTGATATTAAGATCGTTCACGAAACACCCACCACCGCAACCATTGATGGTGATGCAGGATTGGGGTTGGTTGTCGCTCCTTTTGCTATGCAAATCGCCATAAAAAAAGCCGAACAGTACGGCTCGGGCTGGATATCTATCCGTAATTCAAACCATTTTGGTATCGCCGGTTATCATGCCCTGATGGCTGTACAGAAAGATATGATCGGCTTTGCCATGACCAATGCCAGCCCGTTGGTGGCGCCTACTTTTTCAAACGAACGTATGTTGGGTACCAACCCTATGTGTTATGCATTCCCGGCAGGTAAATACCCTCCGGTTATCGTTGATATGGCGACATCTGCAGCGGCCAACGGCAAATTAGAGATAGCCCAACGCGCGGGCAAGCAAGTACCCGAAGGCTGGCTGCAAGACGCCTCGGGAGCATACACCACCGATCCACACGCCTTAAAAAGCGGCGGCTCATTGTTGCCTTTAGGCAGCGATTATGAGCATGGCAGTCATAAAGGATTTGGTTTAAGCGCTACCGTAGACATTTTATCGGCGGTGTTATCGGGTGCTAACTATGGGCCGTGGGTACCGCCGTTTGTATCTTTCCTTGAACCACCTACCAACCCCGTGGGTACAGGTATCGGGCACTTTTTAGGCGCTATGCGGGTAGATGGCTTTCGCCCGGTTGATGAGTTTAAAGAGCACATGGATAATTGGGTAAAACGTTTTAAGGACGCCTCGCCGATCAACCCGGATCAAAAAGTTATCATCCCCGGCGAACCTGAACATGAAGCCGAACAAGACCGAAGAAAAAATGGCATCCCAATAGTTGATGCTGTAGTGGAAGATTTAAAAGAGGTAGCTGAAAAGCTGAAAGTCGCTCCGCTAACCCCCTCCGCCCCCTGAAGGGGGAACTTTTTAATGTGAGTTTGATATACATAAAAAAACGGCTTGGTAAATTACCAAGCCGTTTTTAGGTTTTGTTAATCGCTCCCCCTTCAGGGGGTTGGGGGTTAATGAATAATCTTAAAAAACCTGCTCCACCTGATCTTATCCAGGAATGAAGCCTGATCGTCAAGGCTCAACCATATAAACAGCGCCTTACCTACAATGTGGTCTTCGGGTACAAAACCCCAGAAGCGTGAGTCGTCAGAGTCATGGCGGTTATCGCCCATCATCCAGTAATAGTTCATTTTAAAGGTATAGCTGTCGGTTTTTTTACCGTTAATCAAAATGTCATTACCTACAATTTGAATCTTATTATTTTCATAAACGGCTATACAACGCTCATAAATGGGATAAGTAACACTATCCAGCTTTACCGTCCAGCCTTTTTTAGGAATAATGATTGGGCCATAGTTATCTACGTTCCAATGATAGTCATGTGGTTTTCCAGGCAGATCTAAACTTGGCGGGCCAACCGGATGCTGCGGATTAGTTGGATAGACATAATCAGTCTCTCCAGGCTGCCTGATATTCGGCGTAACCGTAACTCCTGAATAACCTTTAAGCGTATTATAAGATGCTTGAGTCATGAAAGGATATGGATTCTGATCATAGCGTTGTATATGAAGCTGGTCTTCCACATCTGGATTTAAAGGTGTTTTTGTGGAAACTGTATAGTCTAACTGGCTTCCAGGCGGATTTGGCGCTGCTTTGCCATTGATATAAACCTGCGCTTTAACAACGCTCAATGTATCGCCAGGCGTGCCCTGGCAGCGTTTAATGTAATTCTCACGTTTATCAACCGGCCTAAAATATGGCGAGTCGGCATCCATTGGATAATTAAATACCACAACATCGCCCTTTTTTACCTCACTAAAGCCAGGCAGGCGGTGGTAATCAAGCTCCCAGCCATCCCAATATGCTTTGGTGTTGATAAGGGGCATGGTATGATGTGCAAACGGAAATGATATCGGTGTCATCGGGATACGCGCACCGTAGTTTATTTTGCTCACAAACAGAAAATCGCCTACAAGCAACGATCTTTCCATTGACGGAGTGGGGATGGTATAAGCCTCAATAAAAAATGTACGTATAATGGTGGCGGCAATTACCGCAAATACAATGGCATCTGCCCATTCGCGGGTTTTTGATTTCTTTTTAGCCTTGGTTTTGGTGTTTTTTTTATTCCAGAATTTCCAGTTCATTATCTTTAAAATATCGCTTAAAGTAGTTTATTATTAGGATAAATCAAACATATCCTCTACCGAATAAAAGCCTTTCCTATCTTTTATCCATTCTGCGGCTAATACTGCCCCGAGTGCAAATCCGTTACGGTTGTGCGCAGTATGCTTGATCTCGATAGTATCTACTTCCGAGTCGTAGATCACGGTATGGGTACCCGGCACGCTGTCAATGCGGTGCGACTCGATCAATAAATCCTCTGCTTTGGCATTATCTTCGACCAGATTATTGGTGTCCGTCAACACGTTTATCCATTGCTTCTTCTGATCCAGATTATCAATAATGCCTTCGGCTATGGTAATAGCCGTACCGCTTGGCGAATCCAGCTTTTGCAAATGATGAATTTCCTCAACCTGCACATCATAATAAGGATGGCTATTCATTAGTTTTGCTAAAACCTTATTAATATGAAAGAAAATATTTACGCCCACACTAAAGTTGGTACCGTAAATAAATGCCTTATCGCTGTTATTGTAACGTTGCTCTATTTCAGCAATTTGCTCATGCCAGCCGGTAGTACCCACAACAATAGGCACACCTGCATTAAAGCAATGATCTATATTGGTCAACACAGTGCCGGGTGTGCTAAATTCGATAGCTACATCTGCTTTTTGCAAATTTTCGGCAGTAAGGTCCTGCTGGTTATCGTAATCAATTTTCAATACGATCTCATGCTTACGGTCGAACGCGATCTTTTCAATGATCTTGCCCATTTTGCCGTAACCTAATAATGCGATTTTCATTCTTTGTTGTTTTGTTCAGGCAAATATAGCCCGCTTTATGGAAGTGTAAAGGTAACTTTTAAACCTGGAATAAAAGCATCGCCTAAAGTTTGCGCATAAAGCGGCGGATTAATCAAAGTGGGTCTAATCTTTACACCGAAATCATTATCCATCGAGTAAGAATGTTGGAACTTGGCATCGACATAAGCATCAATAGTTTGAATGCCCCAGCCAGCCACAGATATTATTATTGCAAGGTCGCGATAGCGCGCGTATCCTCTTACGGCATCGGTAACCGCTTGCTGATTATTTCCGCCTTTTAGGTTTTGGTAAAGCTCGTAATATTTATCTCCGGGTTTGGGCTCTGTACCACGCGAATAGTAATGGGCTATGGTTAAATATTGCGTATACATATCCGCATTAAAGCGGTACATTAACACCAGCAAAGTAAAACCGGTATAGATAATAGGCACTTTCCAATATTGCCGGTTATAAACCTGCCCCCATCCCGGAATAATAACCGAACGATGCCAGGCTTTGGTAGGGCTGTGCAAGCTATCGGGATGATAAAGCTTGGGCGAAGCAGTTACTTTAGGCACAAAAGGCTTTGATTTTACCGAATCGCGTTTTTCCTGCAAACTATCGGCCTTACTTTTTGCGGGCATAGTTGGGTTAACGGGCGCTTGGGCCTGCGCCGAAAAAGCAAAAGCTATTATAAACCCAATTATAAAAAAGTATCTCTGCATTTATTTACCAGTCCAACATTTCAAGTATGCGGGCAAGATCATCTTCAGATAAAAAAGGAATTTCAATAGCCCCTTTGCCCTGGCTGTTTACCTTAAGTTTAACTTGCGAGCTAAACTTAGAGGCCAGGTCGTCCTGTATCTTCTGAAACTGAAATGATACCGGCTCAGGTTGCTTGCCTTCTTTTTTTGTACGCCCTTTTTGTAAATCGCGCACCATCTCTTCCACCTTACGAACGGATAAACCCTGCTCAATGATATGTTTATGCAAATATAATTGTTGCGCGGGATCTTCAATAGTGATTAAAGCCCTTGCATGACCCATACTTAGCTCGCCATCACGGATAGAGGCCTGTATAGTTGGCGGTAATTTTAATAAGCGTAAATAATTATTTACAGTAGATCGGTTTTTGCTGACGCGTTCACCTAATTCTTCTTGCTTCAGCCCCACCTCGTCTAACATCCGTTGAAAACTCAACGCCACCTCTATTGCATTCAGATTTTCGCGCTGAATGTTCTCAATCAGCGCCATTTCCAGCATTTGCTGGTCGTTCGCGGTACGTACGTAAGCCGGGATCT
>DATCXS010000337.1:0-2511 GCA_036565645.1 Mucilaginibacter sp. | reverse complement strand
AACCTGATGGTGGGGAAATCATGGCTTATCTCCCAATAAATATGAGGTGCGTACAATATCACCACAATCATCGCTATTAAATAAAACGAACGCCTGCGCAGCAATTGCAGGTTTGACAGCAGCGTAAAAATTATTATCAGGATACCATGATACTTAGAATATAGCAGCAAGGCAGCTACTACACCCAATAAAACAGCATTTACTAAATCATCCCGGTTTAAATATTTGCGATAGATATAAAGGAAAAGCGTTCCGAAGAAAAGCATTGGGGTATCCGGAATAGCCAGGAAGGAATACAGATTAAGAAATAACGACGAAAACAAGAGGAGCGCCAGTAACTTAAAATTCACTTCGCCATCGGTTTCACCGGCTATAATTTTGCAGATAAAATAAAAGGTACCGCTACCCAATACCAGCGGAAACAGCCTGACACCAATCTCGCCACCGGCAATGGTACCGCCAAGCTTTATCAGCAAGGCAATCATCGGCGGATGATCGAAATACCCCCAGCTCAGGTATTGCGCATAAATCCAATAGTAGGGTTCGTCGTTCAGCAATGCCGAACAGCATGCCTGGACAATGTTGATGATCAGGACAAAACTAAGCAGCCACACAAATTTATTAACCCAAAACGGTTTTGTCAGGTGATTGCTGCGCATGTGCTTTAATGCAGTTAAGCTTTACTCTTTTTAAACTTATTGGCTATGTTTTCAAAAAATCGCCTGTATATCTCCATGTCAAACAGGGCCGAATCGGTAGCGGCTTTATAGGAAAGAAAAAGCCCTACAGGCGTTATAATTATAATTGAGATCCATGCGCCAAATAAGCCGGAAACACTCCCTTCGTGTGCGGCTTTTTCGCCTATGGTTTTAACAATGTAAAAGATCAGGAAGAAGATCACTGATATAACTACCGGTAAACCCAATCCACCTTTGCGAATGATGGCCCCCATTGGCGCACCAATTAAAAACAGCGCAATGCAGGATATTGACAGCGTAAACTTATCCTGGTATCGTGCAAATGCACTCCTGAAATTTTTAACCATCTCATTCATACTGTTGCCGCGAACTTTCAGCAGGTCGTGAATAGAACGGGCCTCGCCTAAAGCTACAGTAACACAATTTGACTTGGCTACATTATCGCCATAGGACATTACGCCGTTTTGATACTTGCGATAAGTTTTAAAATTATCAGACTTTAAAGGAATACTGAAATACTTAATATAGAGCGCTACCAATGGCAAGTTAGCGCGTCCGGCACTGTCTATAGATTTGCTGGTGCGTACCATGTAATCTTTCAGTTGCCGTCTGTCCATCATGGGGAAAGCTCCACTAAACTCCTTCTCGTCGGTTCGGGTAAACGCTAACCCTTTCAAATCAAGCTTATTTCGGGCCTTTTGAAAGCGCTCGCGCCTAAATATCTGTCTCGGGTTAGGGTTAAAGTTTGATGCGGTGCCAGGAGTTTCTGTGTAGCGTATGCCATCTTCAAGCTCAATGATCAGGTATCGATTATCATTTGAACGATACATACGGCCCGACTTAGCTTTCATTACATACGACGGGTTATTGTCAATTGCTTTAGCATAAATAGTGATGCCATGCAGGGTTTGCCCATCCTTATCCTTTTTATCTACCCGGATGGTATAGTTAGGAAAACTATTGCTGAACACGCCCTCGGGTAAAAAGTTGGCTGATTTTTGCTGGCGCGCATCGTATAGCAACGAATAATATTTAAGATAGGCGCGCGGCAGCATATTGTCAGAAAAAAAGAACGCCGCAATACTCAATGCAACTACCACCACAAGCATAGGCGCCACGGCCCGGGTTAATGAAATACCTGCCGATTTGATAGCCACCAGCTCATAATTTTCGCCGAGGCTGCCATAAGTCATAATGGATGAAAGAAGCACAGATAAAGGCAGCGCCATAGCCACATTGGTAGCCGATGCATATAACATCAGCTTGGCAATAACGTACCACTCAAAACCTTTACCTATCAGGTCGTCAATGTATTTCCACAAAAACAGCATCAGCAGCACAAACATCACGATCATGAAAGTCACGATGAATGGCCTGATAAACGATTTGAGCAATAAAAGGTGCAGCTTTTTCACAATACAAAATTAACGAAAAAAACCACGCTTTATGCGCCGAGTACGCTAACAAGGTATTGGATTTGATTATCCCAAATCAATCTGCGCTCGCTAATGGCCTCTTCGGTTGCAAAGTCGGTAATGCTAAGAGCTACGTCATTTGTAAGTTCGTCCTGCACAATTTCCATTTCAAAATAACACTGCGGCTCGTCGTCAATCCACTTAAATCTAACCAGCTTATTTTCTTTTCCGGTAATTAGTTTGGCTTTTTGCTCCTCGTCATCCCAGGTGAAGGTATAGATCTGGTCGCGAACACTTACATCATCAGCAAACCATTGTGCAAGCCCGTTAGGCTCATTTAAAAAAGTGTATAATATGCGGGGCGAGGATTTTATTTCATACTCAATAGTAAACTTCTT
>DATCXS010000483.1:0-5573 GCA_036565645.1 Mucilaginibacter sp. | reverse complement strand
ATCTGAACATGGTAACCTGGGAGCAGCGTGTTTCTTCTGGTAATCCTGAATTTGTAGGTTCGCAGGAACTACCGGACTTTCCGTATGCAGGTTATGCAGAGATGTTGGGTTTTAAGGGCATCAAAGTTGATCGTCCGGAAGATATTTCTTCAGCTCTGGATACAGCTTTTTCTGTAGATCGCCCCGCTTTGGTAGAAGTCGTTGTCGATCCAAATGTACCTAACATTCCGCCGCATATTAGTTTTGAGCAAATGGTGAAGTTTAGCAAAGCCATGCTAAAGGGTGATCCGAATGAGTTGGGCGTAATTACCCAAACGTTCAAGGATGTTTTTGCCTGATGGTAATGATTTGATATCAAACGAAAAGTGGCAGATGAGCGCGCTTTTAATCAAACTTACTTTTTCTTAATAGCGCTGATCTCTCCATTCCGTTCAATGTAAACATAGTCAATCTGATCTAAATCCTCAGTTACTACCTGGCGGCGTATGCCCTGCATCACATCCTCGCGGCAAATTTGTACACGTTTCATGTTGTCCTCTAAAAACTTGCCGTCCTGGTAAATTAATATTTTATTCCCCTCTATAAGACGGCTAAAAGCAGGATTTTGCGCTATAAACCAGGCCAGGCCACGATGCAGCCCTACCACAATGAAACATGTTACCATAACCGGTAAAAACGGAGATGCACCCACAACTGCCCTGCTTAAAACTGCGCCTAAAAGTATGGAGATAATATTATCTAAAGGTGTGCGTAAACCAAATGACCTGCGCCCCGAAACCCGGATCATGATCAGCGCCAGCAAAAAAATAACTATACCGCGGCTACTCATTTGTAAAACACTCAGATTGGTGCCGCTACCAAAAATTTCATCAGCCGGAAATGTCATATTAAGCAGTTGTTATTAGATTGTTAATTATAACAACATGCAGTTGTATTTGTGTGATGATATGCGCAGGTTTAAAATTTTGTATCAGTTTGTTCTTTGGTGTTATTATAACCTCTTTAAATAAAAAAACCCAACCATATAGTTGGGTTTTGTGTGATATGATTTGTTGATATTAGAACTTGTAAGAAATAGACAAGCGATAATTGCGCGGCGCATCTGCCTGCCAGTAATAAGCATTCAGGAAACTATAATAAGAGCCGCTGTAGGTATATTTATCAAGGATATTGAAAGCATTAACGGTTACACGCATTTTGCTGCCCTCCCAAAATAAGCCGCCATCCATTTTGAAATAATCTGGTAATCTTTCCAGACCAACGCTCCAGGTGTCAGTTTGACGGCCACCAAGATAAGTTCCGCCTAACGAAACACCGGCGCCTTTCAGGTCTCCGCTAAGTACTTTATAACTTAACCACGCATTGGCAACATGTTTTGAATAACCTGGAACCACATCGCCTACTTTAATGGTGTTACCTGGAAATGAAGCAAGATCAGGATTTACCTTACTTACTTTTGAATCTGTAAAAGCATAATTAGCTGTTACGTCAAAGCCGGGTAACAGTTCGCCGCGCAGGTCAAATTCTAACCCTTGAGATCGTTTTTGACCAAACACAATACTGGTATTTGAACCAGGAGCAGCATTCGGATCGGCAGTTAGCTCATTGTTTCTTAATATCTGGTACGCCGATAACGTGGTGTTCCATTTACCATCGGCCCAATCTTTTTTAATACCAAATTCTGTATTGTTACCTGTTAAAGGTTGTAAAGTACCAACACTCACTTTACCGGCTTGTGGTAAAAAGGTTTCATCATGTAACCCATAAACTGATGTTTGGTCGTCTATTGATGCACTTATACCTACACGGGGTGTAAAATGACTGGCCGACTCGGGCGTGTTAAAGTCTGACATTTGTATCGAAGTATAGCGCCCGGCCAACGTTAACCGGATTTTATTGTTCAGGAAACCAAGCTCATCCTGCACATACAAACTTGAATAACGCGAGTTGATTAAGCCAAACCCGGCAGCTGCGCGTGCCTCCAGATTTAGCGTACGGTCAAACGTAGGATAACCGTTTGAAGGGTTGTTTAATGTAGGTAACCCCGGCTCATAAGGATTAAAGGGGTTTGCCTTAGTATCCAAAGATTTAGTTTGAGCATAATCGGCCACATAATTCTTGTCGGCCATATCAATACCGCCTAAAATTTTATGTATTACACTACCTGTGGTAACTTTACCATTTAAAAATGCCTGAGCTAATGACATCGTGCTAACAGCCTCCCAAATACCGGCATTTCGTACGTACCTGCCATCGGCAAACACAGTGTCGGCCCACATAGAAGTACCATTTTGAGAATAATTGTAACGGGCAGCCTGAGCCGTTAATTTCCAGTTGTCAGAGAATTGATGTTGCAGGTTTACGGTAAAGCTATGATCATTAATTTTAGTTGGCGGCAAACCAGCCGGCAACTGGGTAAAATTGCGAGGCAATACACCGTAGCCTTTAGGGCTAAATACATAGTAAGAGCCTACATCAGACATGTTTGCACGCTGGTAAACATACTCGGCAGTCAATTTGGTTTTGTCATCAATCTGGTATGAAATCACCGGTGCAATTGAATAACGGTCATTAAACTCATTGGGGCGGAACGAACCTTTATTTTGAGCTGCAAGGTTTAAGCGGTATAGAAATTTCCCGTCTTTGCTCAATTTTCCATCCAGATCAAGGGTTGCACGATTCAGGTTAAAGCTGCCCACCGTGTAGCTAAACTCGCCTTTGGTTTGGCCTGTGGGCTTCTTGGTTACCACGTTGTATAAACCGCTCGGGTCTCCGTTTGACAGCATAAAACCTGCCGGGCCTTTCACAAATTCAATGTGGTCGACAAAGCTCATGTCTTCGGTAAGCGGCCCCCAATAAGAACTTACCACGTTAAAGCCATTACGAAACGCCTGTATCTGCGAACCACGCATGGTAATATTGGTATAAAGGTCTCCCCAGTGTTCTAAACGTACGGCCCCGCTTACATTGCGGATCAGGCCATCGCTCATGCTGATGATCTGTTGCTCTTTAATCGATTGAGCGGTAACTACCTGTATGTTTTGAGGTACCTGTAACAACGGCTCCTGCAAACGCAGCGACTGCGACGGATTATCCATTTTGACACTGTTGCTGCGTGCATTTACCAATACCTCACGTAATTGCGAGGTGCTGAGGTCTAACACAAAGTTAATAGTGGCGTTTTCGCCGGATGTTATTGTTACTTGTTTTTCCTGGGATACAATGTTTATTGCTGTTACACTAACAGTATAGGTACCCGGATTAATGCGGCTAAGATGATAATGGCCTTTATCTGTAGTCGAAGCGCCATAAGAGGTACCCTTAAGGGCTACGGTAACATAAGCAACTGGGCTGCCATCGGTTGAGGTTACTATACCACTCAGGCTGCCATGCTGTTGTGCATAAGCAGCGGGTAAGCCAATAAGTGCGAAAAGAATAAGTATGAGATTTTTCATTTAATTTTTAATTAGATTAATTCTAAACAGTGGCAAAGAAACATTAAAAATTTTAGCCTGCAAAATAATTTTTGCGTAAATTTTTAATGATCTGCTAAGGATTGACTATCAGTAATTTAAGTTAATTTTCGCTTTGTAATACCCGTAGAATTCTACTTATCAAAGAATACTGTTGTAGTTTTACAAGGCTAATTTTATTGGAAATGACAGAACAACTAAGCACCTTGCTTGAAAAATTAAAAGCTAAATCACTTTCATTTAAAGATGTTATTGGGTTTATCGAGGCTCGTTATCAGCACCGGCCAACTGCTTTTAAAAATGGCGATACTTATAACGAATCAACGCAAAATCAAGGCAGCGCTAAAGTTTTTGCTTTTGCTCAATTACATAATCTGAGTGCGGCAGATACTCTTTTTCTGTTTGCGGAGCATTATCAATCTGTATTGGATAATCCGGAGGCGACAGATCATCAAAACATCAGGCAATTTATGGCGCATGGTTGGCCAGGAATTACCTTTGAAGGGCAGGCGCTAGTAGCGATGTCCTGAATACACTATCCGTTTATGCGCCTGTTTTAAATCAGGACTGCACACCATAAGTTGAAGTTGCACACCTCGCTATTTATCGCCTCAGTTAACAAGCAGATGATAGTAGTGTCTGCATTTGGCAGCCGTATCTGCAGAGGCGGCATTTTTCCCCTACAATTCTTTTGTTGCATAGTTTTTATATTCTACTTCTGTTAGTTGTAAGAAAGTTTGCGCTTTTAAACTATTAAGTAAAACCTACCCGGCGCAGTCTGCGTAAAAGTACCCAACGGTGATAATAGTGCTTTGATTTGAAGCACGTGCCCATATTATTCTCGGATTTCAACACATATACCTGTAATTAATTTAATCGCCCCAAAAGACGATGAAGTTTTTTGTGACTATAGTTTTTACGCAGTTGTCGGTAACGGAATTCCCGGTATCTATTTTCTTTAAAAATTCTTTGAGGGTTTGATATGAGAAAATTTTTACGAGTTGTCTTTATAGTCTTACTGTTTGCGTTTCCGGCCAGGGTGTTTGCCGGAATCACTTTTGGTGGAAGCTTATCTGCTTTTAGTACGACTTATGGTACGGCATCTGCATCACAATCTTTTACAGTTACAGCAAGCGAATCATTATTTACCGACCCTTATACAAATTTTTTTGTTTTAGCCCCAAACGGTTTTGAATTGAGTTTAGACGGCTCCAACTATAGCAGCTCCGTGTCTATACCTGTTACTCTTAATTTTCCTTTAATTGTGGTACCGAATACAACTGTTTACATTAGATTAGCAGCGACAACAGGGGCGGGCACCTATTTCGGTAATGTTACAGCTACCGAATACTTTTTCACCATTTCGACAAATTCTGCAACATTGGCTATTCCTTCCAGTACAGTTAATCCTTATCCAATTACCATTACAGCCAATACCGCACATAAAACTTATGGCCAAACGTTAACAACAACCTCCAACTCGACAGGTTACACAATCACCAGCGGTACATTACAAAACGCAGAAAGCATGGGCAGTGTAACCATTGCTTACGGTTCGGGGGCTGCTGCCACAGATGCAGTAGGTAGTTATCCAAATACGATCACACCAAGTGCGGCAACCGGCGGAACATTCAACCCCAGCAATTATACGATCACTTATGCCAAAGGTAATTTAATAGTCGATAAGGCAGCGATTACGATCAAAGCAAACAATGTCAATAAAACTTATGGTACAGCGCTAACAGGAGGCTCCGGCTCGGCAGCTTTCACTGTAACCAGCGGTACCTTGCCAAACTCAGAAACCATAGGCAGTGTAACCATAGCTTATGGTTCAGGCACAGCCGCCACAGCAGCAGCAGGCAGCTATCCGAATACGATTACTCCGAGTGCGGCGACGGGCGGTACCTTTAACGCAAACAATTATACAATCAGCTATACCAATGGTGATCTGACTGTCGATAAAGCCGCAATTACGATCAAAGCAAACAATGTCAATAAAACTTACGGTACGGCATTAACCGGCGGCTCCGGCTCGACCGCTTATAGCATCACCAGCGGCTCCTTAAAAAACTCGGATGTGATAGACGGGATCACGATCGC
>DATCXS010000480.1:0-7022 GCA_036565645.1 Mucilaginibacter sp. | reverse complement strand
AGGTTTTATAGTTATAAAGGTAATATATATTTATTAATAATCAATATTGGGCCTTCGGCGCTCAGGGAAATTGCCTTTAAAAATCTGACTACCTTAATTTTGGCTAAAGCCGGTAGACTTGATGCTGATTTTCCGCCCCATAAATGGGACGGCAATGAATTAAAGTGATGTTAAAATTGCCGTTTGGCTTTAGCCAACGGTTTAAAGGGAACAATAGGATGGCTTTAGCCAAAATTTCCAAATTGAATTTTTAAAAGCGACTTCCCTGCTTCGGCGCTATATTATTTAAGAATAATTAATTGATAGAAAAACCTTTATTTTTGCGCCGATATGATAAAAGAAGCCGATGCTTTTGAGCAAGACGAACAGGACTTGTATGAACACCTGCGTGTAGTAGTTGATAAAGGGCAATCGCTTTTACGTATCGATAAATTTTTGATGTATCGCATCGAGAATGCGTCGCGCAACCGGATACAAAATGCTATTGATGCCGGTAACGTTCTGGTTAACGAGAAGGCTATTAAAGCCAGCTACAAAGTTAAACCGCAGGATGTTATATCCGTAGTACTCCCTCATCCGCCCCGCGACACCGAAGTTTATCCCGAAAACCTGCCCATAAATATTGTTTATGAGGACGACGATGTGCTTATTGTAAACAAAGCGGCCGGCATGGTGGTGCATCCGGGCTATAATAACTATACCGGTACCTTAGTTAACGCGTTAGTTTATCATTTTCAGCAACTACCAACGCTGCCGGGTAATGACGGTCGCCCCGGCTTGGTACACCGCATTGATAAGGATACTTCAGGCTTATTGCTCATCAGCAAGAATGAGCGCTCCATGACCTACCTGGCCCGACAGTTTTTTGATCATTCCATTACCCGTAAATATATTGCGCTGGTTTGGGGCGACATTGAGACTGACGGCACAGTAACCGGCTATATAGGCCGCAGTGTGAACGATCGACGGGTTATGTCTATTTATGATGATGAGGAAAAAGGCAAGTGGTCTGTTACTCATTATAAAGTTTTAGAACGATTGAATTACGTCACCCTGATAGAATGTCAGCTGGAAACCGGCCGTACGCATCAGATCCGCGCGCACATGAAACATATTGGCCATCCGCTGTTTAGCGATGCTACCTATGGTGGCGACAAGATTTTGAAAGGTGCCGTTTACAGCAAATACAAACAGTTTGTCGAGAATTGTTTTGAGCTGATGCCGCGCCAGGCCCTGCACGCGCAGACATTGGGTTTTGTGCATCCGTCGACAAAAAAGCACCTGTTTTTTGAAACACCTCTGCCACAGGATTTTGATAGTGTATTGCAAAAATGGCGTAAATATATTGGTGCTAATACCACACAAAATGGTGAAATTAGTGATTAATTGACCATGGCACTTCTATACATCAATTTTAACGGAGAGATAGTACCCTCGGATAGCAAACTGCTGCCGGTGGGCAACCGGTCATTTAAATATGGCGACGGCTTATTTGAGAGTATGCGCATGCTCAAGGGACAACTCAAATTTGCTGACATGCACGCCGACCGCCTGCAACGCGGCATGAAAGCGCTGAAAATGGACGGCTATTCGCAAATGGATGCTTACTTCCTAAAAGAGAAAGCCGAACAGTTAGCCGCCCGCAATAAAGCTAAGCATGGCCGCCTGCGTTTAACTGTTTATCGCGATTCGGTGGGTTTTTATGCACCCTCGCAAAACAGGGTAGGTTACTGTCTTGAATTTACGCCTGCCGACGAGCCGCGTTATTTTTTGAACGAGAAAGGGTTGATTGTGGATATATTTACTGATCTGCCTAAGCCGTCAAATTACTTGTCAAACATCAAAACCTGTAATTCGCTTATTTATGTAATGGCGGGGTTATATAAAGCCCAGAATAACCTGGACGAAATATTTTTGTTGAACCAAAATGGATTTTTGTGCGAGGCTGGCAGCGCCAACGTTTTTGTTTGGTATGAAAATCATTTATACACGCCCGCTTTAAGCGAGGGTTGTGTAGAAGGCGTTATGCGTCAGGTGATTATCAACATCGCCAAAAAAAATAATATCCCGGTAACCGAGGCGCAGATAAACCCCGAAATTTTATACGAGGCCGATGAGGTTTTCCTGACCAATGCCAGCAAGGGCATTCAATGCGTAATGGGTTACGGCATACGGCGCTACTTTAGCAAGATCAGCAAATTTTTAATGGACGAGCTGAATAAAGCCTGATGGTTTATTGATATACCCTTACGTAATCGATATAATATTTAGCCGGTAAAATGCTGTCGTCCTGCGGGCCACCCCAATCCACAGTGCTACCTAAGGCCAGGTTAATGAGCAGGTAAAATTTCTTCCTGAATACATTGCTGTCGGCTTTCTTCATGCCGGCATAGCTGAAAGTAAAATATTTTAAATCGTCATAATAAAACTCCATTCCTTTATCATCCCAATCGACAGCGTAAATATGGAAACCATCTGCCGGTTTGCCTACTATTTTGGCAACACCCTGTTGTTGATGTTTCCCTAACGAATCGGCGTAATGAACAGTGGCATGTACTCGTGTCGAATCGCGTCCCAGGTACTCCATAATATCTATCTCGCCGCAACGCGGCCAGCCAATAGTATAATGCGTGTCGCCCAGCATCCAGAATGCGGGCCAGGTGCCCTTGCCGCCCGGTACTTTTGCCCGAACCTCGATGCGCCCATATTGCCACGAATATTTGCCATGAGTATTAATAGATGCCGAAGTATAAGGCGCAAACTCCTGTTTTTGCTCACGGCGGTCAGATCCCGCTTTATAGTTAGGATTTGGATATTGCTCTTTAATGCCCTCAATCACCAACATGCCATTGTCTACATGGCAGTTCTTCAATCTTTTCTCGGTATAATACTGAGGCTCGCCATCGCGCACAAAGCCTTTTTCGTAACCCCATTTAGTCGGGTCGGGCAGGCCGGTATAATTGAATTCATCAGCAAAAACCAATTTGCGTTTCGGCGCTTTTTGAGCTGATGATACGCTTGCCAGGCAAAATAGCGCCAGCAGAAAAGTAATAGCCTTCATACATGCAATTTACAAATTAATCTGATGCATATATGGCATAAAAGTGTCATCGGCCAATAGGAGAAATCCATACATCGCGCAATTCTAAGTGGCGTATAAGATTTCTTGTTATGCTTGATGACATCCAAGCTAATTGCCAAAACAAAAAAGGCCCGGTGTAAACACGCCGGGCCTTCATTATAATAAGTGTTAAGTAAAAGTTACTCCAAAGTGATCTGTCTCCTAATGCTTTCTTCTAATGATATAAATGTCTCGGTACGCTGAATGCCTTTAACACCTTGTATCTGCTCGTTCAATACCTCGCGCAGGTGGGCAGTATCATGGCAGATGATCTTGGCAAATATGCTATAGCTACCTGTAGTGTAATGTAGCTCCACAATCTCTTTAACGGCTTTTAATTGCTTAACGGCCTCATTATATTGCGAGCCTTTCTCCAAAAATATTCCCAGAAATGCAGTGATATCATAGCCCAGTTTTTGCGGATCAACCTCTAAACTGGCGCCTTTAATTACCCCCATTTCCTCCAACTTTTTCATCCGCACATGGATTGTTCCGCCCGAAACGATTAATTCTTTCGCAATTTCTGTATAAGGCGTGGTGGCGTTTTTCATCAATATTGACAAAATCTGGATGTCAAGATTATCAATTTCTAAATTTTGAGCTTTTCTGTGCGACATAAATTTAAATTTCTTTATTGAAATACAAGTATAATTATAATTTGAATAAAAATAAAATATTTTTGTTGAAATATTTGCAAGGAATTGCTAAGTCTATTATGTTTGTAACAAGCAAACGGACCTAAGAAGCTTAATCCAGTTCTTTAAAACATTTGACAACAACAATGTTGGGTGGTGAAATTTTTGGCAGACACACCTCCTTGTCCCGGTGGTAGAGATCATAGGAAACCCTTTCGGGGGCTAACTACTCTGTGGAGGTTCGAATCCTTCCCCAACAGCTATTAAGTCGGCAGTCCAAAGCCAAAAGTCTTAAGTCAGTAACGGCTCAAGGCTTCTGGCTCAGAACTCAAGACTCAATACAATCCTGTAGGATGGTGAAATTTTTGGCAGACACACCTCCTTGTCCCGGTGGCGGAGAATATGGGAAACTCTTAGCAATAAGAATAACCACTCCGTGAAGGTTCGACCCCTTCTCCTACAGCTCTTCTCATAATTTAGGTTTATAATTGGTTAGTAAAGGCCCCTGCCCATCAGGGGTCTTACTTTTTTTACGCCTGGCCCCCTGAAGGGGGAAGAATGAAATCAAGCTTTTAATATTGAATTATGAATGATGAATATCGAAGGGGCTACCTTTTCATTTTGGAACGTAGTGAAGAATCTTATGATATTGATAGGTCTCGAAAATTGATTGTATTCGACGTACATGGGGCGCATTAGATTCTTCGCCTTGCTCAATAACAAAGCGTAAATCTTCCGAATCGACGCACTTGGCCTACAGCGCATCAGCATCAAATTTGTCAACGCCGGTAAAACTTATTGTTTAACCAGGCTAAGCGTATTGGTACTTTGTGCTAAATTAACCAATACGTCTTTTAAAACAAGATGCTGGTCATCTAACGGAGCATACAATTCCAGGCTCGACTTTAACAGTGTATTATTGGTAAGGGCTTTAACTTCGTCTAAATTCATCCCTGAACGATAAAACAGCCAATTTTTAACATCAATGCTTTTATCGTTTTTGCCACCCAGCGAAAGTTCTTTTAATACAATCCGCTCGTCTACATGGCCTTGAAATGCGCTGTCACAATATAACGAGGTTTCGCTGTGTGCGTAATAATGCGTAAGGGTTATTTTATGCCATTTCCCATCGGTTATTTTTGTATTGCCCGATATTTGCTGATGCAACGGCGAGTTATATACAACGTGTCCTTTATCATTAATAATTATTGAACCTGTATTGCCCAGCGTGTCTTTTAACTGTATGATCTGGCCCTTACCATCTGCCTTGACACTAATAGTTGTAGTAAACGGATGTACTATGTTTTCGGGTTTAAAATCAATAATCCCGGTATTGCTTTTGTTTAATTCGACATAAGAACCATTTACCCATTTTGGCTGTGGCTTGCCATTGCTCAACGCATCAAATAATGACGGCACCATAGTATAGGCCATTTCAAGATGTCCTGCATCATTAGGGTGGCCGTCATTATACCAGTAGCCCGCCGCCCATTTGCCGGTACCGTCATCAATACCGCCTAATAAGTTTACCGAGGGTACATCTAAAGTATGTATCCATAAGTTCATTTGTTTGGTATAATAATAGTCTTTTTCGTTAAAGTCGTTACGTGTGTAGCAATTGGTGACTACCGGCACATATCCGCTATCGCGGGCCATGGCAATAAGTTTGGGCAGGTTTGTTTTAAACTGGTCATACATGCTTTTGCCCTTCTCGTGAAGTCCCTCGTTACCTAACGATAATGCTATTAAAACATATTTTGCATGCTGAGACACGAAGTCTCTATGCCAGCGTTTCATTAAACGTAAAGTGTAATCGCCGCCGATAGATTTATTTACCGTTTTCCAGTTCTTGCCCAAACCATTGGCGGCGCGCTGTTTTAGTATCTCACTATAATAAGAAGTATAACCAAAATTGTTTTTTGCGCCTATGCCTAATGGAACCGATGAGCCAAAATACACAATCTTTAAGGTGTCTAATGGACCAGAATTTTTAGCAGTATCAATAGTTGATGCATGGGTTTTGGGAACCTCGACAATAAAAATTGTCAATAAAAGTAATAGCGACGTGATTTTTGATCTCATAAGCGGGGACAATGATTTTCCAGATTGCAATTTTATGCAAAAAAGAGGTAAAACGAAGTACATCGACCTAAAACAAAAAAAAGCGACCACCATGATGTGCATGATGATCGCCTTTAACACGCTTGCTATGCGCAATACGGTTAAAAGAATTTAAAGCCCACGCTCAGTGCCCAAAGGTTGTTGCGCTGGCCGTAGTTGTCGCTTACTTTGGTTAAATCACCTTCGTAACGTAAGTCGGCAGTGATAGGGCCAATATCAACGCCTGCACCGGCCTGATAACCCAGGGTGCTGTTATTGTAGTGGCCAAAATCATTAAATGCACCGGTAAAGTTGTTTGAGAAACTTTGGTGTTTATCCAGTATATAAGAATAGATAGGGCCTGCCATAATCCTGAAATTCAGGTTCTTTTGGCCAAATGAGCCACCAAATAACAATGGTACATTCAAATCAGTAAATTTAACTTTGGCACTGTAGTCTGTACCATTTTGCCTGGCGTCGAATTTGCCGCCTTTACTACTCAAATAAAGCTCAGGTTGTACGTAAAATGCTCCACCGAAGCGGGCAAATAAGCCTGCCTGATAGCCGGCAACTGATGTGTTATGGAAGTTGTCAGAACTTATTTTTGAATAGTTAACGCCTCCTTTAATACCAAGACTAAATTGCGCTTTTGCCCCAATTGTGGCCGCTATAACCAGCATAGCGCTTAATAGATACTTTTTCATGATAGTAGATGTTTAATTTAAAATACGGCATTTTAATTTTAAGGGTGCCGTTACGGAGGGTAAACAATAGCGGTGCCAAACTTTTAGCACCGCTATGCATTGTATTTTTTATATTTTTGGCAAAAATATTTTACTATGGCAGAAATAAGCATCAGCAACAAAGAGTGGGAGCGCGTAAAAATTAAGGTTCAGCGCAAGTACAATCACTTAACCGATGCACAACTAACTTATACAGAAGGACAGGAAGAAGCATTAATTACCAACCTGATGCACCTGGTAAACCGCAACCGCGAGTATGTGGTTTTCACGCTTAAAAAAGCTTTGGTCAATATTGACAATAATCGCCTGTAAAATAAGTTAATTATTTTGCAGACAGTTTTTTGTAGCTTTATATTTTAAGATCTATTTGATGAAAAAGGGTGTAGCAGTTAAGTATAAAGGTTTACTGATATCGGCAGGGGG
>DATCXS010000378.1:0-2207 GCA_036565645.1 Mucilaginibacter sp. | reverse complement strand
CGGTAGCATTATTGTAGTTTAATTTAGTACCGATAACGCCCCAGCTATTCCAACCAACAGGCGTAGCTTTATCCCATGTATGGCAGAAACGACCTTGGACGGTACTATTGGTACGCGCAAAAATTTCAAGCCCTTTGCGCCAGTCGGCAAAGTAGCCAATAAACATTTTAGGCGATTTAATTCGCTCTCCTTTAAGAGATCCATGTGCCATCGAGTCGCGTGTTATGGCAACTTCATTCAATCCGCCAAAAACCTCTAATCGACTGATTGCTCCATTAGCTCCGGCACTTTTTACACCGCTCTTCCAGTTATCATGTTGCAATGATCCTACCACTAAGCCTTTTCTTGAGGCATCATTATAAATCACCCCAACTTCCGAGCTTGTATTAACGTCGTTACTTAAAGTCTTTGACTGGTATCTGATAAAAGTATCGTTATCAAAAGGCACAAACAGCGTTTGCAATTGGGTGCCTGCATATAAATTGGCTTGATTAGTAATTATCGGCGCCATGTAATTTGAGTGCAGGTTATGACCATCAATCTCTAATTCGGTCACTATAAAATCCTTTTTGGTATAGCAATAGAACAACTGCTTCATTACCGGCGCACCCGGCTTTGTTGATGTGATGGTTAGTAATTTGCCCCTGCCCAATTGATTATTTATAGATTGCACACTCACTGTGCGTTTACCATAGTCGCCGGTTTGATATTTATCGTTACCATTGGTAAAAGCCGCTGTAGCGTTAACCAAAATAAGCCTGCCATTATATTTAATGCTGAAAGTACCCGTGCGGCTATCTACAATTAATTGATTGTTTTTTCCGAAAGGGACAATTTGCTGATTGCCTGCAGCCATACAAAATACAGAGCCTAACAAAAAAACGAGGAGAAATTTTATGCGTAACATGGTTTGATAATTAGGCGGTAAAGGTAAAATAAACCCGCATGTTGAAACAAATGCAGCATTTGATCCTAAGGTTGTTTTGTTGCGAGTGTGAGCTTCCTCACAGAGAAACTATCGTTGCCCGAGAATAAATAATAAAGCATTTTGCCATTTTTACTTATCCAATTAGTCGGCAAACTGCCCGATTCTCCGGGCCCCATATCCCAATTGCGGGTGTAATATACAGTTTTCCACGGCCCCCAGGGATTGGGCGACTCAAATATACCGAGGCCGCCCTTAAAGCGTGGCCCCTGCTCCTCTTTATCGCCGGACAGCGGAATGGACTGGCACCACAAATATCGTCTTAGCGGTGCGTCATAAGTCATACCCGAGCGATAAGTTTTACCGGGATTAACGTAAATGGGCTTGCGCTTACGAATATCTTCAGACCATATAGCTTTACCTCTTTTACCATATCCGGCAAAAAACTGATAGCTGCGCCAATTTAAAATATGATTTTTATTTACCCGCGCCATTACCATTTGATCGCCATACTTGTAGGCGCTGGCGTCGTCTATCGAATAAGTGTAAACATAATTATCTTTTGCACCGGCGTTATTCCTGCCATAATTCACAAAATTGGGGCAGCCAAAACTTAAGTCAAGTTTCCAATCGGCCCAGGCCCATGTTTTTCCATGATCTGCCGAACAGGCCAATTGTGCATTATTGACGTTACGCACCCACATATACAATTTTCCGTCAACCATGATTATCCCACTGGCTTTTGGGCCGGCAGGACCTTGCCCAACCCTTTCACCCGACGGTGTGCGGATGTTTATGCCTGACAGGTTTGGCGGCGTGCCTGACACCACCGCCAGGCCATTACTTAGCTTAATATCAATATAAGGTTCAAAACCATTACCATCGCCATAAGCCGTATACATCAAGCCATCATCGCCCCAGGTTGATGGCCATAGGTCACCGCCTTTGGCCATACGGATAACCTCGTTAACCGGAGCAAATTTTGCCGAAGTGATGAAATTACTTTTCGGATACGGGGCTTCTTCAACCGCATCTATCACCGGATTAAAGAGTGTACTCTCCACAAATTTCCAATAGCTCTTGCCGCTGGCATCGTGGTTAAGTGTCTCACCCATCCGCACTACCATCAGTTTCAGACTTGGTACTACCAGTAACAGTTGTTCGCCTGCGCCGGCGCCCCAAAATGCATCACGCGGTAATGATTTAAAGACGCCATCGCAGTTGGTAAACCACCCCAATGCAGCTACCGGTCCCGGCTCCTGGCTCGAACGATTTGTCAGAT
>DATCXS010000383.1:0-7025 GCA_036565645.1 Mucilaginibacter sp. | reverse complement strand
CAAAAGCCTGACCGCCGCCACCATAGCTGCGTTGCTGACGGCCCTGTTGTTGCCGCGCCTGTTCATAAGCTTCGCCATGCTGCCAGTTTTCGCCGTACTGATCATATTTCTTGCGTTTTTCAGGATCGCTCAAAACCTCATTAGCCTCGTTTAGCTGCTGAAATTTCTTGTGCGCCTGCTCGTCATTAGGGTTAAGGTCGGGGTGGTATTTGCGCGCCAGCTTGCGGTAAGCAGCTTTGACCTCCTTTTCGGTAGCTGTTTTGCTGATGCCTAAAATTTCGTAATAATCAATAAATGCCATTGCAGAATATCGTAGAGACGCTATGCTTTGCGTCTAATGTTAACCATAAAATTAGCGAATTGGTTTTACAAATTACGATCAACGATACACCCGGTTTCATTTACCAACGGGAGAAATCTATGGAATGGATCACTTTTATACGTGCCGTCATTGCGAGCGTAGCGTGGCAATCTCTGCGCGACAGACAATTGGGTATTGATTGGATAGTGTAGAGATTGCTTCGTTCCTCATCAATGACGCGGTGTGTCAAGCCGAAAGGTACAGTCAAACAAGCAGTACAGCCAAAATGACAACTGTATTAAGAGAATGCTAACGCAAAAAATCCGTCGTCCTGGTATGTCTGCGTTTGATATAGTTCCTGAAATCCAGTACTATACCCGCAAAGAAGTAAACTATGAGCGGGAAACCAACCGAAAGGAAAGAAGTGTAGATAAAAAACAGCCTGAGCTTAGATGTTGAGATATTAAAACGCTCGCCCAGGTAGGTGCAAACCCCGAAAGAATTACGTTCAAAAAAAGTGAGTATCCGCTGTAACATGTTAAATCAGGCTTGCTTAAGTATTTTATTACCAACGCTGCATTGCAGGCATTTCTTATAATTGCAATAATAATTTTTTAATTCCAACAAAGCCTGCGACTCAAACGCAGACCCGGCTTTTACGCCCAGACTATCAAAATCGGCAATGATATTATTTTGCTCGCCGGGCAGGCTTTCCAGCAGTTGCAGGCTACGATCAATAAAATGCTGCTGCTGGTTATACTTACCGTAGCTGAACAAAAATAACGATAAAGTATTTAATAATAACAAATTGGCCGACGATTGCCCCATGTTTTTCAAAGTTGGTTTGGACGGTTTGTCAAACTGGTAATGGTTGTCCCAGTACTGGTTTACTTTAATATCAGTAAAAAGTTTTTGCAGGATCTTTACATCTTTAATATCCAGTACTTTTGAAAAAAGGTGATTAGCATTAACCACCAACGCTGCAAACTGCGCCAGCCGGACGGTTGGAAAATTCAGTGGTCGCATGCGCATAAACTTCCAGAGGTGACTGTCAATAGGCATGAGACTAAACTTTTTGCGCAGAAAATCATATTCGGTTTTTAGCTTGCGCGGATATTCGTCCTGCAGGTCGTCATTCAAAAACCCCGCCTGGCCGAAGATCAATGCCTCAATCTGTAGCGTATTATTTTTATGCTTGGCCAGCACGTTTTGCGGCAGCGATTTAGCCATCATTTCAAACGGCAGGGCATTAGTTTTAAAGCCAAAGTTTGCCGCTATAAACTGATAAAAAGTTTCTTCCCAATCGCCGCGATTAAGCGCAAGGGCTTTTATTACGACTTCTGATTTCTTTTCCAGCCGCTCTATCAATATCCTTGTAAACCAGGTTTTCAGTGTAAAAACATCCAGCTTGCCTATGCTGCTCTCGCAGGGGATGACTGTCTGATTACCGTAAACCAGGTTATGATAGCGATTGTACAAATCGTCGGGTATGCGGCCGTTTAATTCAAGTGTAGGTATGGTGCGGCCATTGGTGTCGCTTACCGGCTCGTCGTCACGATAAACTACATGCAGGATAACGTTATTATAGGCATTATCAGCAGTGTGGTTATGCTTTTTCCAATCGGACGATGACAGATGCAGTTCCACATTACCGGCCCAGGTGGTATCGCCAATTTTGATACGGGCATTACTAAAATCTGGCCCTGAATCGGTATTATGCAGCCCGGCCGAATATACCTCGATTGCTTCACCCGAAGTGGTCCGTAAATCGGCCCGGTTAAACAGCTTGAATTTCCAGATGTAATGCAATAGGTCTTCGGTGAAAAGCATTAACTAATGTAGACAGATAAATCAAGATAAAAAAGCGGTGATTGTAAGAAACGTAATGAAGTAACTCACGCCGTCATTTCGTGTTCTCGCAGGGTCTCTCTGGGAGGGGACTTTTGTAAAGTATCACACCAAACTCGACACCACGTTAATACTCAAAGCCACAATAGCCGTATTAAATGCGAAGGCTATCAAGGCATGCATCAGTGTTAATCTGCGTATCTGGCGCGATGTGATATCAATATCAGACACCTGGAACGTCATTCCGACAACAAAAGAGAAATAAACGAAATCCAGGTAGTCCGGATCTTTTTCATCGCCGGGAAATTCAAGACCTTTCAGTTTTTCGCTGGGCGCATCTTTATCGGGGCTATAATACAAATGAGCGTATCGCATGGTGAACAGCGTATGCACCAGCCACCACGACACAATTACTGACGCCATACCCAGCAGAATATGTTCTGTAATCTGAGCATCGGAGCCGCCTTTGGTCGATTTTAATAAAAACAATATGGCACCCAAGCTAACAAACGATGCTACGATGACGAGAAGAAATATCAATGCGCGACTGGAGTCCTGCAACCTGGCTATCTTGCGGATCTCGCTGGGGTGGGCGTAGAAAATAATTATCCAATCCATTATAATCATGGACAAAGCAACGGCCACCCAGGTAATAAGTATAATCATAGGCCAGTTAAAATGCGTTCGTGTTATTAAAAATGCTACGATGCCGATAACTAAAGAGATGAACGCACGATAGTGCGCATCGAACTTGAAAAAGGCGCTTTTGGGTAGTTTTTTTATTTTGCGGAGTATTTTTTTTGCCATACTTATTAATCAGCAAGGGCAATATACAACTATTCCCCGTCAACAATAAAAGCTACGCGACCTATTTGGCCGTCGTCCAAACGCACCTTAATGCCGCGCGAATGGTAAGCCGAGCTGGTGAGCAGATCTTTCACAATACCGCGGGTTAACTTGCCGCTGCGCTGATCTTTTTTAAGAATGATATCCACCTCAAGGCCGGGGTATATCTCTTTTCTGTTTTGTCCGTTCATATAATGAAAGCTTTCATTTCGTTCAGAAGCCGCGGGTTTTATAACTCATAACGGCACTCTTTATAACTACCATAATTACCGCTCAAAACTCATCCGCCGGCCACTAATATCGCTCACAAATTTACCATCGCTCCAGGCCAGGTTGCCTGATACAATAGTATGCCTGACCGATGAGCGGAACGTTGTACCTTCAAACGGGCTCCAGCCGCATTTGTAAAGGATGTTTTCTTTATTAACCTGCCATGGCTTGTTCAGGTCGACCAATACCAGGTCGGCAAAGTAACCTTCGCGGATAAAGCCGCGTTTTTCTACCTGGAAGCAAATGGCTACGTTGTGCGCCATCTTTTCAGCAATTTGTTCTAATGTTATTTTTTGATGATGATAAAGTTCAAGCATAGCTACCAGCACATGCTGTACCAATGGTCCGCCGGATGGCGCATGCAGATAAGGTTGGGCCTTTTCCTCAATAGTATGCGGCGCATGGTCTGTTGCAATGACGTCAATGCGCCCGTCCAATACTGCCTTTAAAATGCCGTCGCGGTCGTGCTCGGTTTTTACCGCCGGGTTCCATTTAATCAGGTTGCCTTTGGTCTCGTAATCCTTATTGCTAAACCAAAGGTGATGTATGCAGGCTTCGGCGGTAATACGTTTGTCTTTCAGTGGCGTGGTGTTATCAAAAAGATGTGTTTCTTTTTCTGTTGAGATATGCAGAATATGCAGCCGTGTGTTATGCTTTTTTGCTAACGCAACAGCCATAGACGACGACAGGTAACAAGCTTCTTCGCTGCGAATGACAGGGTGCAACTTTACCGGTATATCATTGCCCATTAATTCTTTATAGTGTGCCAGGTTATTCTTTATGGTCGTCTCATCTTCGCAATGCGTAGCAATTAGCATGGGGGCCTGCGCAAATAAATGCTCCAAAGTTGTCGGATTATCCACCAGCATATTCCCGGTTGACGAGCCCATGAAAACCTTGATGCCGCAAACGTTTTTAACATCCGTTTTTAAAACCTCGTCCAGGTTATTGTTGGATGCCCCCATAAAGAAGGAGTAGTTGGCCAGCGAATTTTGTGCAGCTATCTGGTATTTATCTTCTAATAGCTCCTGGGTCAATGTATTAGGCACCGTATTAGGCATCTCCATAAATGAAGTAATGCCCCCCGCCACGGCAGCGCGCGACTCTGTATGAATATCTGCCTTGTGTGTCAATCCCGGTTCGCGAAAATGCACCTGGTCATCAATAGCGCCGGGTAAAAGATGCAACCCTTCGGCATTGATCACCTTATCTGCCTGCGCCTCAATCTGCGGGGCAATTTTTTCAATCAGGCCGTCTTTTACCAGTACGTCGGCTACAAATTGTTTGTTCTCGTTAACTACGGTTGCTGCTTTGATGAGGATAGATGCCATGTTGCAAATATAGGGATGCCTTATCGTTTATCCAGCCCAAAAATATCAGGATAAATCAAAGCGGCTTTCAAAATAAAATTCAAGGAGTCAGTTACCCAGATATCCCCGGCAATGGCCATTTTTAAAACCTCGGGTGCGGGTTTGGTCAATATCAGGATGTCTTCGGTAGCATCCAGTTTTTGTGTCGAGTTAAACTCGGCATCAAACAAAATAAAGCCATGAGTTACCTGGTTAAGCTTAGTTGGGTTATTGGCTATCTTTCCTAATGATATCAACCGGTTGGCCGTAGCGCGGACGCCGGTTTCTTCCTCCAGCTCATTTAACGCCGATTCAATGATCGAACGGTTAATTTGCTGCATACCGCCGGGCAGTTCAATAAGCACCTGTCCTAAAGCATGTTTGTATTGCTTTACCAATATCACCTCGTTGTTTTTAGTTACAGCCAGTACCTGTACCACATCGCCCAGCGGAGAATAGTAATAATCATCAATAATATTACCATTAGCCAATTTAACCGTATGTTTTACTAATGGAAACCACGGACTGGGCGATACATCCTCTTCTTTAATCAAAGTCCATTTCTGTATTTGTTTCTCTGTCGGCATGGTATAAAATTAGCGCATTTAAAGCAACCTTCAAAAGCTTATCTTTCCGGCTTCCGGTCTTTCGGACTTCCCGACTTTAAAACCTATCTTTGCGGCATGGCAGCAACCTTCGAGGATTTTAAATTTAACCGGCAAATTTTAAATGCCATTGCCGACGCCGGTTACACCGAGCCAACACCCATACAAATAAAGGGCATCCCGCCTATCATGAATGGTCAGGATGTAATGGGTATTGCGCAAACCGGTACCGGTAAAACTGCAGCTTATGTGTTGCCCATTGTAATGCGCTTAAAGTATGCGCAAGGCCAGCATGCCCGTGCGCTTATTGTGGCGCCCACGCGCGAACTGGCCATGCAGATAGAGGATAATATAAAGGCTTATTCTAAATATACTGACCTGCGTATTGTATCTGTTTATGGTGGGTTAGGCCCTAAAACGCAGATAGAGAACATCAATAAAGGCGTCGATATTATTGTAGCTACGCCGGGACGTTTTATGGATATTTATCTGGCGGGACACATCATAACCAAAACCTTACAGGTGCTGGTGCTTGACGAAGCCGATAAGATGATGGATATGGGCTTTATGCCACAAATAAACCGCATACTGGAAGTAGTACCGGTTAAGCGGCAGAATTTGTTATTCTCGGCGACAATGTCGGAGAAGGTGCATCAGTTATCCGCCAATTTCCTGGAGTTTCCCACCGTGATCGAGGTTACGCCCCAAGCCACACCGGCGCAAACTGTTGAGCAAAAGGTTTACCATGTGCCAAACATGAAAACCAAGATCAACCTGCTGCGTGAGCTATTAAAGGATGAAGGTGACATAACCAAGCTAATGATCTTCTGCAAAACCCGCACAGCTGCCGAGGACGTTTATAAATTCCTGTTACGCAAATTTGGCGAGGACAAGGTGAAGGTGCTGCATGCCAACAAAGGGCAGAACACGCGCATCAACTCCATGAATGCCTTTAAGAACGATGAAATAAAGATCCTGGTAGCTACCGACGTGGCGTCGCGCGGTATTGATGTGAGCGATGTCAGTCACGTGATCAATTTTGATGTGCCGGTAGTGATTGAGGATTACGTGCATCGCATAGGGCGCACCGGGCGTG
This sequence comes from Mucilaginibacter sp., assembly GCA_036565645.1. Taxonomy (GTDB): domain Bacteria; phylum Bacteroidota; class Bacteroidia; order Sphingobacteriales; family Sphingobacteriaceae; genus Mucilaginibacter. The sequence goes on along the minus strand of DATCXS010000383.1, from coordinate 710 downwards.
CGCTGCAATCGGGCGTAGCCATTACTTTCTGTAATCCGGCCGAGGAATATTATCTCAACAAGATACAAAAGTTGATCCGGCAAACTATCCCGGTATTTGATATCCCCGCTGATGTTTTTGTGGAGGAAACACCCTACGAAGAACGCCAGGATCAGGCTAAGGAAATTGACCTGCAAAAACGCCGCGAAAACCCTGATTTTAAAGGTGCTTTTCACGAAAAGAAAACCGTCAATCAGCGTAAGAAATTTGATGCCGCAAAGGCTAAGCGCGTAGGGCATGTAGGGCAACCGAAGAAGGGAAAGAATAAGAGTTTTAAAAACAAAAGATAATGCCCCCTCTAACCCGATAGCTATCGGGTCTCCCCCGGTAGGAGGAGACTTAAAGAAAGTATTAAAGCCCTCCCTTTCGGGGAGGGGCTAATAATGATATGAAAATAAAAATCACTCCGCTAAATTTTGCCACTGCGTTTTTCCTGTTCCTTTGTGTTTATACCTGGATATACGGCGCGGCAGTTACCGGCTCAAAATATCCGCACCTGAGCGGGGCTATCAGCCTGATTTTCCTGCTGTTTGCTTTTGTAGTGTCATTTATGGATATAATGTTCCGTAATTTCTTTCCCGAGACCAAAAAGTTATGGCTGATTGAGTTAAGCTTTATAACTTTGGCCGCAATAATATTTTTAATAGTTAAATAACAATAAATGAAAACCG
>DATCXS010000446.1:0-21010 GCA_036565645.1 Mucilaginibacter sp. | reverse complement strand
AACTATAAAATGCGTGTGGTAATATTATTAAATATTATTTTTTTTAAAAAGTCCTGATAAGCTAGTTTTATACCTTCTTCTAACCCAATAGTGTGTTTCCAACCTTGGTTATGCAATTTACTAACATCCATTAATTTACGTGGGGTACCATCAGGTTTAGAGGTATCAAATTCAATGGCGCCTTCATACCCCACAGCTTTTTTAATTAATAAAGCAAGGTCTTTTATTGACAAATCTTCGCCCGTACCGATATTTACTAAGCCAGGTTCGTTATAATTCTGCATCAGGTAATAGCATGCCGCAGCTAAGTCATCCGCAAATAAAAATTCGCGTTTAGGTGTACCGCTACCCCAAATAGTAACAGTTGGCATACTTTGTTCCTTAGCTTCATGGAACCTTCTAATTAAAGCCGGTAACACATGCGAATTTTGTGGATGATAGTTGTCATTATAACCATATAAATTAGTGGGCATTACAGAGATATAATTACAACCATACTGCGCCCGGTAAGCATCGCACAATTTAATGCCGGCAATTTTTGCTATGGCATAAGGTTCATTAGTTTCTTCGAGCGGGCCGGTTAGCAAATATTCTTCTTTAAGTGGCTGCGGCGCCATTTTAGGGTATATGCAGCTTGATCCCAAAAACATTAATTTAGTAACACCATTTATGTACGATGAATGTATTACGTTATTTTGTATCTGAAGGTTATCATATAAAAATTCGGCACGATAAGTATTATTAGCTACAATGCCGCCAACTTTTGCAGCAGCCAGAAAAACATAATCAGGTTTTTCGTTCGAAAAAAAATCAGCAACTTGTTGCTGATTTCGCAAATCTAATTCGGCCGACGCGCGGGTAATTAAATTTGTAAATCCTTCTTTTTCAAGCTTCCTGTAGATAGCCGAACCTACCATCCCTCTGTGACCTGCAATATATATTTTAGAATTCTTATCCATTTTATGATATTTATATATTCTAATTAAAACGCATTTTCTTCGCCTTTTATCACGTTCCAACAGGTAAGGAATATGATCTTAAGGTCTAATAAAAACGACCAGTTCTCCAGGTACCAAACGTCTGCTTCTACTCTTTGTAACATATTTTCAGTGGTCTTGGTTTCGCCTCTGAAACCGTTTATTTGTGCCCAGCCAGTAATACCAGGTTTTAAAAAGTGGCGAACCATAAACTGATCAATCACTTGAGAGTAACGTTCAGTATGGCTAACCATATGCGGCCTCGGGCCTACCACAGACATATTGCCAATGAGTACATTAAAAAACTGTGGAAACTCATCTAAACTCGTCTTTCGGATAAAGCGGCCAATAGGTGTTATCCTGGAATCTGAACGTGTTGCTTGTTTACTATCAGAATCAGCATTAACCCTCATGCTTCTGAGTTTATAACATTTAAAGGGTATATTGTCTTTACCGGATCGTATTTGTGTAAAAAAAACGGGGCCTGGCGACTGAAGCTTAATAATGATGGCTAATATTGGAAACAACCAGCTAATCACGAAAACAATAACAAACAAGGAGAAAACAATATCAAACATCCGTTTAATAGAACGGTTAAGCATATTCTCTAATGGTTCGGGCCTAACTGATATAACAGGAATATGATCATAATTTTCTACCTGCATCAATTTTTTTGATTTAATGTATTCAGGGATGATCTTAAATCTGATTAAGTGTTTATCAGCTTCCAACATTAGCTCTTCAATTTGTTTGGACTGAGACGTTGGTAATGCACAAAAAATCTCATGGACGTTAGTCTTAAGCGTAAAGTTGATTACATCTGACACGCTGCCTAAATACAGCCCTATCTCAGCCACACGCGATGCTTTATCATCAAAGAAACCTATTACTTTGTAACCACTATGCTTATGGTTTTCAAAGTATTGAAAAACATCCATAGCAATACGGCCTGATCCCACGATCACAATAGCCCGCGAGTCCATAAGCAGGTTGCGATTACTTTTTCTTATGGCCAGAAAAACTAATTTCCATACACCTATAAAAAAACCAAACAATATAACAGAGTAGAGCAGGTATTCGCGGGTAACCAGGTATGATTGTATACCTATTACAATTATGAAAAACGACAACAGAAAGATAAACAGCAAGTAGGCCTTTAAGAAATCGCGATAAGTTATTATTGAATCTTTATTCAATACCCGCTCATATACCCCCGTAAGGTTTGTTGATAATAACCACAATAAATTAAAAAGTAATATAATAAGCAAGTATTTATTATCAGTATGCCATGTGGCAGGACTATCAATAAGCAGATAGGCTATAAACATGCTTAAGTTAAGCATGAGATAATCAATTGTCAGGTTTACTGTTTTAAAAAAAGTTGCGTACCTGTAAATCATTCCTTAACGGTATCGTCCCATTTTAAATTATTTATCTCTTGCAGTGTCGCAACAGCACTACCAAACTTAGCTACTACAATGGCAGCAGCACTATTCGCAAAGTCACAAGCTTCGGCTATTGGCAGTTTATTGGCCAGCGCAAAGGCTAAAGCAGCAACAACTGTATCACCTGCACCGGTTACATCATAAACGTCAATTGCCTTAGTTGGCTTTTTAGTTAATATATCATTGTTGTATGCTGCAATACCATCTTCTGATAAAGTAACAATTACCGTTTGGCAGTTGGTTACCTGGACAATTTTTTTACAGGCCGCCTTAAGGCTCTCATTGTTGACTATCGGAATACCTGAAGCTAATGCAGCTTCCTTTTTGTTCGGCTTTATCACCGTTGCGCCGCGATATTTTGACAGATCCTTATTTTTTGAATCGACTAATGTTATAATATTATGCTTATTACATAAGTTAATAGTGTCTTTTACCAGCTTATCGCTTAAAACACCTTTACAATAATCAGATAATATCAATACGTCAATATTATTAATATTTGACTTAAGATACTCAAACAACTGATTTCCAACGGTATCACCGCAGTAAAACTTATCTTCTTTATCCAAACGGATGAGCTGCTGTTTATTTACCACTACCCGGCTTTTAACCGTAGTACGACGATTAACGTCCTTAGCCAAACAAACAAAACCTGTAGTAAGAGCATTCAGTTCAGCCTCAATAATGGTGCGGTAATCATCGTCGCCGGTTATGCTGATGATTGAACCGGTGCAGCCAAAGGCATGCAGGTTTTCTAAAACATTGCCGGCCCCGCCTAAAGTGTAGGTATCGCTTTTAACATCTACAATTTGTACAGGGGCTTCGGGCGAGATCCTATTACATGAACCATTGATGTAATGGTCTATCATAATATCGCCCATTACGGCTATTCTTATTTTCTTCGGATCTGGGAAGTTAAACGTTGGCATAGTTTGTTGCTAACAAGCAGAAGGTTGTTGTGTTTTAATAATATGATCAAGCCTGTCCCATTGTTCCGCCAAAATTCATCGGGAAACCTGATGGTTCCTGCTGAACTTTAATGCGGCCATTAACAGCCTCATATTTTTCAATATTATCTTCAAGCGCGGTTAATAATCTTTTAGCATGCTCGGGCGTAATAATAATGCGCGATTTCACCTTGGCTTTGGGCGTGCCGGGCATTATCCTGATAAAATCAAGCACAAACTCCTGATTTGAGTGAGTTATGATGGCAAGGTTTGAGTAAATGCCTTCGGCAACTTCCTCAGAAAGTTCAATATTTAACTGGTTTTCGTTTTGTTCTTCCATAGCGTAAAAATAGCAAAAGCCTTCCGTTTTGCGGAAGGCTTTGCTTATTATATTATTATTCGCCTAAAATCAGGCTTCTACTTCTTCGGCTTTTGATGCCATTAAGCGGTCGAATTCTTCCTGAGAACCTACGCGGATATTTTCGTATTCGCGTAAACCGGTTCCTGACGGAATCAAGTGACCAACAATAACGTTCTCTTTCAAGCCAAGCATGGTATCTCTCTTACCTGCAATTGCTGCCTCGTTAAGTACCTTGGTTGTTTCCTGGAACGAAGCTGCGGAGATAAACGATTTAGTACCCAATGATGCTCTGGTAATACCTTGCAACACCGGACTTGAAGTAGCAGGAATAGCATCGCGTACTTCAACGAGTTTCAAGTCTCTGCGTTTTAAGGCAGAGTTTTCATCTCTCAACTTTCTTAATGAGATGATCTGGCCGGCTTTTAATGAGCTTGAATCGCCTGGTTCTGTAACCACCTTCTTGTCAAAGATATCATCGTTTTCTAACATGAAATCCCAGCTGTCAACAGCTTCTTTCTCTAAGAAACGGGTATCACCTGCATCCTCAATCTGCACTTTCTGCATCATTTGGTGAACGATAACTTCAAAGTGTTTATCGTTAATTTTTACACCTTGCAAGCGGTAAACTTCCTGAATACCGTTAACCAGATATTCTTGCACCGCTGCAGGGCCTTTGATAGCCAGGATATCAGCAGGCGATATTGAACCGTCAGAAAGTGGCATACCGGCTTTCACAAAGTCATTATCCTGTACAAGGATGTGTTTTGACAATGGTACCAGATATTTTTTAATCTGTCCGTCTTTTGATTCGATAGTGATCTCACGATTACCGCGTTTTACACCACCCAAAGTTACCACCCCGTCAATCTCGGTTACTACCGCAGGGTTTGATGGGTTACGTGCCTCGAATAACTCGGTTACACGTGGCAAACCACCGGTAATATCCCGCGTTTTACCTGTTGAACGAGGTATTTTTGCGATGATTTGTCCGGTTTGTAATTTCTCGCCTTCATCAACTGCAATGTGTGCGCCTACAGGAATGTTGTATGCTTTAATAACATTACCTTTTTCAGTAACCTGGATGGCAGGGTTCTTGGTTTTATCCCTGGTATCGATAATTACTTTTTCACGGTGACCGGTTTGCTCGTCAGACTCTTCGCGGAAGGTTATACCTTCTAATACTGCCTCAAACTGAGCCGTACCTGCAAATTCTGATATAATAACCGCATTATACGGATCCCATGAACAGATACGGTCGCCTTTAGTGATTTTGGCACCGTCTTTTACATATAAATATGAACCGTAAGGGATGTTGTTGGTAACAATAACTTTATTGCTGCCTTCTTCAATAATACGGAACTCGCCAGAACGACCTAATACTACGTCAACAGTACCCTCTTCGGCAGTTTCATAAGAAACTGTACGTACATTCTCAAATTCGATGATACCATCAAATTTAGCATTGATCTGTGATTCGGCCGCGATATTAGATGCAGTACCACCCACGTGGAAGGTACGAAGTGTTAACTGTGTTCCCGGCTCGCCAATTGACTGTGCCGCAATTACACCTACAGCCTCGCCTTTTTGCACACGTTTACCGCTTGCTAAGTTACGGCCATAGCACAAGGCACACACACCGCGCTTGCTTTCGCAAGTTAATACTGAACGTATCTCGATACCTTCTAAAGGTGAGTTTTCAATTTTCTTACCTACTTCTTCAGTAATATCCTGACCAGCTTGTACTAACAATTCGTTAGTAATAGGATCAAATACATCATGTAATGACGTACGGCCAAGTATACGGTCATAAAGTGGCTCAACAATATCTTCGTTATCTTTTAACGCAGTAGTGTAAATACCTCTTAAGGTACCGCAATCAACCACACCAACAATCATGTCCTGAGCTACGTCATGTAAACGACGGGTGAGGTAACCGGCATCGGCAGTTTTCAACGCAGTATCCGCCAAACCTTTACGGGCACCGTGAGTTGAGATGAAATACTCCAATACTGACAAACCTTCTTTAAAGTTTGAAAGGATAGGGTTCTCTATAATCTCACCACCTGAACCTGATTTTTGAGGTTTCGCCATCAAACCACGCATACCTGCTAACTGACGGATCTGCTCTTTCGAACCACGGGCACCTGAATCTAACATCATGTAAACTGAGTTAAATCCTTGATTATCGTTGCTCAGGATGTCCATCACATTCGCGGTTAAGCGGTTGTTGATACGGGTCCAGATATCAATGATCTGATTGTAACGTTCGTTGTTGGTAATGAAACCCATGTTATAGTTGCCCATTACCTCTTCTACTTGTTTAGAAGCAGTTGCAATCAGGGTTACTTTTTCTGCAGGGATATTAATATCGCTCAGGTTAAATGATAAACCACCCTGGAACGCCATCTTAAATCCTAATTCCTTGATATCATCCAGGAACTGGGCTGCGCGGGCCATACCGGTAATTTTTACTATCTCGCCAATAATATCACGCAGTGATTTTTTGGTTAACAGCTCATTTATATAGCCTACCTCTACAGGTACATGCTCGTTAAATAACACACGGCCAACAGTAGTATCAATTATTTTAGTTACTATATTGCCATCGCGCTCCTTAATTTTTGTTTTAACTTTAATGAACGCGTGCAGGTCAAGTTTTTTCTCGTTGTAAGCGATGATCACCTCTTCAGACGAATAGAATGTCAGGCCTTCACCCTTTATAACTCTGTCCGCATCAGTTTTACGGCCCTTGGTAATGTAGTACAAACCAAGCACCATATCCTGAGAAGGTACTGTAATAGGTGTACCGTTAGCAGGGTTCAAAATATTGTGCGAAGCCAGCATTAATACCTGAGCCTCTAAAATTGCGGCGTTGCCCAGTGGCACGTGAACTGCCATCTGGTCACCGTCAAAGTCGGCGTTGAACGCGGTACAGGTTAATGGGTGCAACTGTATAGCCTTACCTTCAACCAGCTTTGGCTGGAAAGCCTGAATACCCAAACGGTGCAATGTAGGCGCACGGTTTAATAATACAGGGTGTCCTTTCAATACATTTTCCAGAATATCCCAAACCAGTGGATCTTTACGGTCAACAATCTTTTTAGCTGATTTTACTGTTTTAACCACACCACGCTCAATCATTTTGCGGATGATAAATGGTTTAAACAGCTCGGCAGCCATATCTTTTGGTAAACCGCACTCGTGTAATTTAAGGTTAGGCCCTACAACAATTACCGAACGTGCAGAATAGTCAACACGTTTACCTAATAAATTTTGACGGAAACGGCCTTGTTTACCTTTCAGAATGTCTGAAAGCGATTTCAAAGCACGGTTACCTTCAGTTTTTACCGCGTTAACTTTACGTGAGTTATCGAATAACGAATCGACAGCTTCCTGCAGCATACGTTTTTCGTTACGTAAAATTACTTCTGGTGCCTTAATCTCGATCAAACGTTTTAAACGGTTGTTACGGATAATTACACGACGGTAAAGGTCATTCAAGTCAGAAGTTGCGAAACGGCCACCTTCCAGCGGTACTAACGGACGCAATTCTGGCGGGATAACCGGAACGATCTTAACGATCATCCACGCAGGGTTGTTCTCAATACGACTTCTTGAACCACGGAAAGCCTCAACAACCTGTAAGCGTTTTAACGCTTCGTTTTTACGTTGTTGTGAAGTCTCGGTAGCTGCCTGGTGGCGCAGGTCGTAAGAAAGCTGATCTAAATTAATACGTCTCAATAATTCTTCCAGAGCTTCGGCACCCATTTTGGCAACGAATTTCTGAGGGTCCTTATCGTCTAAGTATTGATTTTCTTTGGGTAATGTATCTAAGATATCCAGGTATTCTTCTTCAGTAAGGAAATCCATTTTGTTGATTCCGTCTGACTCTTTAACACCTGGTTGGATAACCACATATCTTTCATAATATATGATCAGATCAAGTCTTTTGGTTGGCAGGCCCAATAAATAACCAATTTTGTTAGGTAATGAACGGAAATACCAGATGTGAGCAACAGGCACCACCAGGTTAATGTGGCCCATACGCTCACGGCGCACTTTTTTCTCGGTTACTTCAACACCGCAACGGTCGCATACTATACCTTTGTAACGTATACGTTTGTATTTACCGCAATGGCACTCGTAGTCTTTTACCGGACCAAAAATACGCTCGCAAAATAAACCATCACGCTCAGGTTTGTAGGTCCTGTAGTTAATGGTTTCAGGTTTTAAAACTTCACCGCTTGAGCGCTCAAGGATAGCCTCGGGCGAAGCCAGGCTAATGGTGATAGTAGTAAAATTACTTTTGATTTTATTATCCTTTTTGTAAGACATAGTCTCCTTTGTTTTTAATGAGTAAATGAGTGAGTAGTGAATGAGTGAATGCAGAAGTTACTCACACATTCGCTCATTCACTAATTCACTAATTAGTCTAACGTGATATCCAAACCTAAACCTCTAAGTTCATGAACCAATACGTTGAATGATTCGGGAACTGAAGGAGTAGGCAGATTTTCACCTTTAACAATAGCCTCGTAAGTTTTAGCACGGCCTACAACATCGTCAGACTTAACAGTCAAGATTTCTTGCAAGATGTTTGCGGCACCGAATGCTTCAAGAGCCCAAACCTCCATCTCACCAAAACGCTGACCACCAAACTGAGCTTTACCACCCAATGGTTGTTGTGTAATTAATGAGTACGGACCAATTGAACGTGCGTGCATCTTATCGTCAACCATGTGACCCAGTTTCAGCATATAAATGATACCTACAGTAGTTTGCTGATCAAACCGGTCGCCGGTTAAGCCATTGTATAAGTAAGTACGGCCTGATCCGGGTATGCCGGCTTTTTTAACCCACCCTTCAACTTCGTCATGGCTTGCACCATCAAAAATTGGAGTAGCAAATTTAACGCCCAACTCTTTACCTGCCCATCCTAATACAGTTTCGTAGATCTGACCAAGGTTCATACGTGAAGGTACACCCAGTGGGTTCAACACAATATCAACCGGAGTACCGTCGTCAAGGAAAGGCATATCCTCGTCACGTACAATACGTGCAACGATACCTTTATTACCGTGACGGCCTGCCATTTTATCACCTACCTTAAGCTTACGCTTTTTAGCGATGTAAACTTTAGCCATTTGTACAATACCTGACGGAAGCTCATCACCCACGCTGATCGCAAATTTATCACGGCGGTAAGCACCCAGCTCTTCGTTAACCTTGATATTGAAGTTATGAAGCAATAGTTTAATCAGATCGTTCTTATCATCATCAGTTGTCCATTTTGTTGGGTTGATATTTTCGTAGACAAGCTCGGTTAATATTTTCTGAGTAAACTTAACGCCTTTTGGTACCAACAGTTCTTTGTAAACGTTGCTCACACCTTGTGATGTTTTACCATTTACAATCTCAAACAACTTTTCAATCAAAGTATTCTTCAGATCTTTAAGCGCTTTTTCGTGTTTGATATCCAGTTTCTCAATCTGTGCCTTTTCTTCTGCCTTAGTAGTTTTCTTGGCACGTGAGAACAATTTAGTATCAATTACCACACCGGCAATTGACGGCGGAGTTTTCAATGAAGCATCTTTTACGTCGCCTGCTTTGTCGCCAAATATGGCACGTAACAGTTTTTCTTCCGGCGACGGGTCAGACTCACCTTTCGGTGTGATCTTGCCAATCAGGATATCGCCTTCTTTAACATCGGCCCCAACGCGGATAATACCGTTCTCGTCAAGGTCTTTAGTTGCTTCTTCTGATACGTTAGGGATATCAGGTGTCAATTCCTCTTCACCACGTTTGGTATCACGAACCTCCAGCTCAAACTCTTCAACGTGAATTGAAGTGAATATATCCTGAGATACTACACGCTCAGAGATCACAATAGCATCCTCAAAGTTATAACCTTGCCAAGGCATGAATGCCACTTTAAGGTTACGTCCCAGAGCAAGCTCACCATCCTGAGTTGCATATCCCTCGCAAAGCACTTGTCCTTTTTCAACTCGTTCGCCTTTCTTAATAATAGGTTTCAGGTTGATGGTGGTGCTTTGGTTGGTTTTCTTGAACTTAGTCAGGATATAACTTTTTGAATCACCTTCGAAAGAAACCAAACGGTCCAGTTCGTTGCGATCATATTTAATTACTATCTGGTTAGCATCCACATACTCAACTATACCACTGCCTTCGGCGTTGATCAGTGTACGCGAATCTTTTGCCACACGGCCTTCCAAACCGGTACCAACAATTGGCGCTTCAGGGCGTAATAGCGGAACGGCCTGGCGCTGCATGTTTGAACCCATCAATGCACGGTTAGCGTCATCATGCTCCAGGAATGGAATCAATGATGCTGCAATAGACGTGATCTGGTTTGGAGCAACGTCCATCAAATCCAATCTTTCCGGCTCAATTACCGGGAAGTCACCCTCAAAACGGGCTTTTACTTTTGGTGTAGCAAACTCACCTTTATCATCGTAAACCGCGTTTGCCTGGCCAATGGTTTTACCATCTTCATCCTCGGCAGATAAATAGATAACCGGCTCCTGAACTTGTACTTTACCTTCAACCACACGTTTGTATGGCGTTTCGATAAAACCTAAGTTATTAATTTTAGCGTGTACGCAAAGCGATGAAATCAAACCAATGTTAGGACCCTCGGGAGTTTCGATGGTACACAACCTACCGTAGTGAGTGTAGTGAACGTCACGAACCTCGAAACCTGCACGCTCGCGCGACAGACCACCGGGGCCTAAGGCTGATAGACGACGCTTGTGCGTAATCTCTGCCAGTGGATTAGTTTGATCCATAAACTGTGATAACTGGTTAGTTCCGAAGAACGAGTTGATCACAGATGATAGTGTACGTGCATTGATCAGGTCGGTTGGTGTGAATACCTCGTTGTCACGAATATTCATACGTTCACGAATGGTACGTGCCATACGTGCTAAACCAACACCAAACTGAGCATATAACTGCTCACCTACGGTACGTACACGGCGGTTTGACAAGTGATCAATATCATCCACCTCAGCTTTTGAGTTGATTAATTTGATCAGGTATTTAACTATCGCAATGATATCTTGTTTAGTTAATACCTTAGTCTCTTCTGATGTATTCAGTTGTAATTTGCGGTTAATGCGGTAACGACCTACATCACCCAAATCATAACGTTTGTCAGAGAAAAACAAACGATCGATGATACCACGGGCAGTTTCCTCATCAGGTGGTTCAGCGTTACGTAATTGACGGTAGATATGCTCAACCGCTTCTTTCTCTGAGTTTGAAGTATCCTTTTGTAAGGTATTATATATAATAGTGTAATCACCACTGGTAGACGCATCTTCTTTGTTTAAGATGATGGTTTTCACACCGGCGTCGATAATCATATCGATATGATCATCTTCCAACACGGTTTCACGCTCCAGGATAATTTCGTTACGGTCAATAGAAACTACTTCGCCGGTATCTTCATCCACAAAGTCTTCAACCCATTTCTTTAAAACCCTTGCAGCCAATTTACGGCCGATGAATTTTTTAAGACCTGACTTGCTAACCTTAACCTCGTCGGCCAGTTCAAATAACTCTAAGATGTCTTTATCAGAGTCATAACCAATGGCGCGTAGTAGGGTAGTTACCGGGAATTTCTTTTTACGGTCGATATAGGCATACATTACGTTGTTAACGTCTGTAGCAAACTCAATCCATGAACCCTTGAAAGGGATAACACGGGCAGAGTATAACTTAGTACCGTTAGTATGGCGGCTTTGTCCAAAAAACACGCCCGGCGAACGATGTAACTGCGATACAATTACGCGCTCAGCGCCGTTAATCACAAATGTTCCTTTTGGGGTCATGTAAGGGATAGTACCCAGGTACACATCCTGAACAATGGTTTCAAAATCTTCGTGCTCTGCATCATTACATGACAGGCGAAGTTTTGCTTTTAACGGCACACTGTAGGTTAATCCGCGCTCAATACACTCGCGTATATCGTAGCGTGGCGGATCAATAAAATAGTCAAGAAACTCCAGGACGAAGATGTTTCTTGAATCCGAAATAGGAAAGTTTTCGGCAAACACTTTAAACAAGCCTTCTTTATGGCGATTGTCTGAAGTTGTTTCTAATTGAAAAAATTCCTGAAAAGATTGCAACTGCACATCCAGAAAATCGGGGTATTCAAGTACCTTTCTGCTGGTTGCAAAGTTTACTCTTTGATTTTTGTTGTTTGCCAAGGTATTTTAAATTTAGTTAACTAACTTTTGTCGACGTGAGATTCAGGTATGAGATATGAGATAAAATATTTTTAGATTATCGCTTGATCTTTACTTAATTTGGACCCTGCAAAATCTCATATCTCAAATCCGCGGTCTCAAATCCATTATCAAACCTTTATAAACAGCAATAGACCCCGACCAAATACGGTCGGAGTCTGATGCTATAGGTGTTATGGTTAATTACTTAACCTCAACTACTGCTCCGGCTTCTTCTAACTGAGCTTTAAGAGATTGAGCTTCTTCTTTAGATACACCAGCTTTTAATTCTTTTGGTGCACCGTCAACAAGATCTTTAGCTTCTTTCAAACCAAGACCGGTTAAGTCTTTTACTAATTTAACAACAGCTAATTTTTGACCGCCTGCTTCTTTCAGGATTACGTCAAATGCTGTTTGCTCAGCAGCAGCAGCAGGTGCATCACCACCATCGCCGGCAGCAGGAGCAGCAGCAGCAACCGCTGCAGCAGCTGGCTCAATGCCATACTCGTCTTTCAAAATCTGAGCTAATTCGTTTACTTCTTTTACTGTTAAGTTTACCAACTGTTCAGCAAATGCTTTTAAATCCGCCATTTTATTATGTTTTTTACTTTTATACTTTGTTTTTAATAATCAAACTTTAAGGTGTTTGAATTAACCTCTTTCTTGTAATGTTTTTACTAATCCTGCCAATGTGTTGCCGCCTGATTGCAGAGCAGATACCACATTTTTCGCTGGAGATTGCAGTAAACCGATGATCTCGCCGATCAATTGTTCTTTTGATTTCAGCTTGGTTAACGTATCGATCTGGTTGTCGCCAATAAATATTGCCGAGTCGATATATGCTGCTTTTAAAACCGGTTTTTCACCTGTTTTTCTCAATTGTTTGATCAGCTTTGCCGGAGCAGTTGCTGACTTTGAGAAAAGGATTGATGATGAACCTTTTAATACATCATATATTCCCGCGAAATCGCCACCGGCAGTTTCCATAGCTTTTTTAATTAAGCTATTTTTTACTACCTGGATTTTAACGTCACTCTCGAAACATTTACGACGGATGTCATTGATTTTGGCAACCGTTAAATTAGAGGTATCAGTAATATAGAAATTACCGTACTCTTTCATTTGCTCAGAGAGGGCAAGAACAAGGTCGTGTTTTTCTTCTTTATTCATGATTAAATTCCCGCTACTGATTTTGTTTCTACTGTTATCCCAGGTGACATAGTTGAAGAGATATGAATGCTCTTGAAATATGTTCCTTTAGCTGCTGACGGTTTTAATTTTGAGATAGTTTGCAATACTTCTAATGCATTCTCATAAATTTTATCAGCAGGGAAAGATGCTTTACCTATTGAGGTATGGATAATACCGGTTTTATCAACCTTGAAGTCAATTTTACCACCTTTAACCTCTGTTACAGCTTTACCAACTTCGGCAGTTACTGTTCCTGATTTAGGGTTTGGCATTAAGTTACGCGGACCAAGCACACGGCCTAATCTACCTACCTTAGCCATAACACTTGGCATAGTAATGATAATATCAACATCAGTCCATCCACCTTCAATTTTGGCGATATAATCGTCCAAACCTACGTAATCTGCACCTGCGTCTTTAGCTTCTTGCTCCTTATCCGGAGTACAAAGAACTAACACGCGCACAGTTTTACCGGTTCCATGAGGCAGGGTTGCAATACCACGTACCATTTGATTGGCTTTACGCGGATCAACACCTAAACGCACGTCTATATCAACTGATGAATCGAACTTGGTATTAGTAATTTCTTTTACCAATGCCGACGCATCTTGTAAGGTATACGATTTGTTTGCCTCAATTTTGGACAGCGCCACTTTTTGATTTTTTGTTAATCTAGCCACGTCTTAAACTGATTTGTTAATTTAATTAATTCCAGGGAGCCGTACCTGATACGGTGATCCCCATACTGCGGGCAGTTCCTGCTACCATTTTCATGGCTGATTCTACTGTAAACGCATTCAAATCAGTCATTTTATCTTGGGCAATAGTCGCAACCTGATCCCAACTTACGTTGGCAACCTTTTTACGGTTAGGCTCTGCCGAACCACTCTTTAAACCTGACACTTCCATTAACTGGATAGCTACAGGAGGAGTTTTAATGATAAAATCGAAAGATTTGTCAACATAAACAGTTATAACCACAGGTAACACTTTACCAGGTCTGTCCTGGGTACGTGCGTTGAACTGTTTGCAAAACTCCATAATATTCACACCTTTTGCACCCAATGCAGGGCCAATTGGCGGAGATGGATTTGCAGCACCGCCCTTCACTTGCAGCTTAACCATTGCACCGACTTCTTTTGCCATTTTGCTTTTATTTAATTATCAATGTTATAAAGTGGAAGCTATGTAACATTTGGTTTGTGAGTGGTGAGTTGTGAATGGTGAGTAGTAACTTCCCATTTTTCAAAACATCACTCAACGTTTTTAATATTATTTAACAGCTTGTGATAACAAGTAAGTAACTATTCGCTACTCACCAATCACCACTCACCAAACTATTCCTTCTCAACCTGCATGTAATTCAATTCAAGCGGCGTACGGCGGCCGAATATCTTTACCATTACTTTGAGTTTCTTTTTTTCTTCGTTTACTTCTTCAATTACACCGCTAAAGCCATTGAACGGGCCATCCATTACTTTAACGTTTTCGCCAACGTAATATGGTACATTCATGGTTTCGCCCTGGGCGCTCATCTCGTCAACCTTACCTAAAATCCGGTTAACTTCTGCCTGGCGTAATGGGATGGCATTACCTGCTTTATCGCCCAGGAAACCAATAACGCTGTTCACATTTTTAATTATGTGTTCCAACTCACCGTCTAACTGAGCCTCCATCAATACATAACCCGGAAAATAGTTGCGCTCTTTAGCAATCTTTTTTCCGTCGCGCATTTGGTAGTACTTCTCTGTAGGTATTAATACCTGTGGTACCAAATGGCTAATACCCAAACGGGCAATCTCGGCGTCTATATATTGTTTGACTTTTTTTTCTTTACCGCTTATGGCGCGTACAACATACCATTTTAATTGATCACTCATTCTTATAATATATATTAAGCTAGTGAACTATAAAACTTGTCAAGTAAGACCTGAATGACCTGATCCATTCCAAATATCAGCAGGGCAATAATGATCGCTGCTACCAATACTAACACTGAGCTGCTTTGCAGCTCACGCCAAGTAGGCCAGGTTACTTTCTGGGTCAACTCGATGTAAGACTCTTTAATATATTCAGATACGTTAGCCATTCTATTATTTGCTATTATGCACGGGAACAAGGATTCGAACCCTGATCAAAGGTTTTGGAGACCTCTATTCTACCATTGAACTATTCCCGTGTGTAAAAAACCTTGTTATCGAAGGAACATTATAATATTGATAAAGTACCCTGGCTTAATGCCGGGGTACTTTACAAAAAAATTAACCGTTTTTATTCCCGTAAACGGGTTGAAATTAAGCGATAATTTCAGTTACCTGGCCGGCACCTACAGTTCTGCCACCTTCACGGATAGCGAAACGTAAGCCTTTTTCCATTGCGATAGCGTTAATCAATTTTACTGTGATTGTAACGTTATCACCAGGCATAACCATTTCTACTCCTGCCTCAAGTGAAATTTCACCTGTTACGTCAGTTGTACGGAAATAAAATTGCGGACGGTATTTGTTGAAGAATGGAGTGTGACGGCCACCTTCAGCTTTTGATAATACGTAAACTTCTGCTTTAAAGTCGGTGTGAGGAGTTACTGAACCTGGTTTACAGATAACCATACCACGACGGATATCAGTTTTCTCAATACCACGTAACAATAAACCTACGTTGTCACCAGCTTCACCACGGTCAAGGATTTTGCGGAACATCTCAACACCAGTTACGGTTGATTTTAAGTTCTCAGCACCCATACCCAGGATGTCAACAGGCTCGCCAGAGTTGATTACACCACGCTCGATACGACCAGTTGCAACAGTACCACGACCAGTGATCGAGAATACGTCTTCAACCGGCATCAAGAATGGAAGTTCTGTCAAACGTGGAGGAATTGGAATATAGTTATCAACGGCTTCCATCAATTCCATGATTTTACCAACCCATTTTGGATCAGCATTTAAGCCACCCAAAGCAGAACCTTGGATTACCGGAATATCATCACCAGGGAAGTCATAGAATGACAATAACTCACGGATTTCCATTTCAACAAGTTCTAACAACTCAGGGTCGTCAACCATGTCAACTTTATTCATGAAAACTACAAGGGCAGGTACACCTACCTGACGAGCTAACAGAATGTGTTCGCGAGTTTGTGGCATCGGACCGTCAGTTGCAGCAACAACGATGATAGCACCGTCCATTTGAGCAGCACCTGTAACCATGTTTTTCACATAGTCAGCGTGACCCGGACAGTCAACGTGAGCGTAGTGACGGTTAGCAGTTGAATACTCAACGTGCGCTGTATTGATAGTAATACCACGTTCTTTTTCTTCAGGAGCCGAGTCAATTGATTCAAATGAACGCGCTTCTGATAAACCTGCATCACTTAATACTTTGGTGATAGCTGCGGTAAGGGTTGTTTTGCCGTGGTCAACGTGACCGATTGTACCGATATTTAAGTGCGGCTTACTGCGGTCAAACTTTTCTTTTGCCATGATTTATTTTATTATTTGTAGGTTAATTTATATCTAATTAATATATGTTACTGCGTTGAGCCAACAATGGGATTTGAACCCATGACCTCTTCCTTACCAAGGAAGTGCTCTACCCCTGAGCTACGTCGGCTAATTTTTAGTTCATTAGTTCAATTATTAATAGTTCATTGGTATTTGCCGCCTGGCACAAATGAACTAATGAACCAAACAATCAATGAACCATCCGAGCGGAAGACGAGGTTCGAACTCGCGACCTATAGCTTGGAAGGCTATCGCTCTACCAACTGAGCTACTTCCGCTTTTTGTTTTAATGAGTGATTGAGTGAATTAGCGAATGATTGATTTTTAAATTTCAACCTATTCACTCATTCACTCAATTATCAATTCACTCATTACCCTTGTGGGGGGAGAAGGATTCGAACCTTCGTAGCCGAAGCAACGGATTTACAGTCCGTCCCATTTGACCGCTCTGGTATCCCCCCAAGCCTATTTTAGATTTACGATTTCAGATTTACGAATTGACCGGCAAATCGTAAATCGTAATTCTGAAATCTAAAATTCAGCAGAGCCTCCTATCGGGATCGAACCAATGACCTACTGATTACAAGTCAGTTGCTCTACCAGCTGAGCTAAGGAGGCTTATTATTTACCTATTTACTGGGCAATCATTAAGATCATTCAGCAATTAACCGTAAAAAGTTCCGACTAATTATAAGGCTTGATAATTTTTTATTTTAAAGAACCATCCGTTTCATTGAAGAGTGCGATACACACCTCTCCGAAAGGGATTGCAAATTTACAAATAAATAGCGCCTGACAAAATTTTTTATCAAAAAAAATCGACAGCCTTTCGGGCTGCCGATTTTTTAAAAATATTATGGGTTTTTAAATCTTAAAATTCGTCTTCGGCCGAGGTTAATACAGCGTTTTTAACCTGCTGAGCAGCAATCTCTTTCTTTGTTTTATGTTTGGCAATTTGTTTGCGCAGACTCTCAATGGCAAGGTCTGTAGCCTCTTCAAAAGTTTTACATTGCTCTTTCGCAAAAATTTGATTGCCGGGCAACTGCAGTTTAATTTCAGTAATTTTATTAGACTCGTCTTCCACGTTTTCCAGTTTTAAATAAACTTCGCCATTTATAATGTTATCATAAAAGGTCTCCAGTTTGTCTGCTTTCTTCTGAATAAATTCCAATAATCCCTTGTCTGCAGTAAAATGAATTGATTGCACTGTAATTTTCATGGTTCCTCCTTTTTATGCCTTTGGATGGGCTAGTTTATATATAGATTTTAATCGTTCGACAGAATTATGCGTATATATCTGGGTGGCGCTCAGGTTGGCGTGTCCCAATAATTCCTTAATCGCATTCAGGTCTGCTCCTGCATTTAAGAGGCTGGTGGCAAAGGTATGCCTCAGCACATGGGGGCTTTTTTTGTTTTGGGTTGATATGTAAGATAGATATTTATGCACGGTCAAATAAATTAGTTTTGGATATGCATTTGCCCCTTTATCTGTAACGATCAATGCCAATGAATTGTTACTAAAATTTTTACTTTTCTTTAACTCATTGTACCTCAGCAGCAAGCTGCGTAATTCCTGGTTCATGGGGATAATGCGTTCTTTATTGCGCTTACCCAAAACCTTTACAGTGCCTTCATATAAATTAATATCGGTGCCTTTTATGCCCAATAATTCAGACAAGCGCATGCCGGTGCCAAACAGCATCTCGATGATGAGTTTATCGCGGGTACCTTTAAAATCGTCATTGAAAACCTCGCCATCGTCCAGCATCTGGGTAAGGCGCGCATCCTCAACCACTACAGGCAGGTGCTTTGGTATTTTTGGGGCAACTATTTTTGACGTCGGATTAACGGCGAGAACGCCTTCCTGCACTAAAAATTTAAAATATTTGCGTAGCGTAGCAACTTTACGGTTAACAGATGTTGCGGTAAGTCCTTGGTTCATGAGCTCGACCATCCAGTTGCGTATCTGGTGATGGGTAATTTCCCCGGGATGCGTTATGGGTTGTTCAGGATCATGAATGAAACTTAGAAACTGATCCAGATCTGACCGGTAGGCTGATACGGTATGAGGAGAGTACCGTTTCTCGAATTTGATGTATTGTATAAACCGGTCTGAAAACATAAAAACTACTTGTACATCATGAAAAATGAATGTACAAATAGTTTTATATATGTTTACAAGAAAAACTGAAATTCTTTTTTACAAAGAATTAAGCAGTTATATCAAGGTTCATGTTTTGTTTGTAAATGGCATGCTTAATCTCGTGGCGACGGCTCACAGATTTTTTCTCGAATGCCTGACGACTGCGTAGCTCGCGCAACACACCTGTCTTTTCAAATTTCTTTTTGAAGCGTTTTAACGCTTTGTCTAAAGATTCGCCTTCTTTAACGTTGATTATGATCATATCCAATATACCTCCTTTCGGGAGGGCAAATGTACACACAATCTTTTGATTTCCAAATAGGTTTTTTTAGAAAAAGCTATCAGGTCTGCCAATGGCTAATGTAACCCCATTGCTTCCATTTACCGTTTTGTTTTTTGTAAACCATAAAATTGCCAGAATTACATCCCCAATTAATGGTATTAATGCAATTGTTACTATAATAGAAAAGGCAATAAGTGTCGTTTCGCAGAAAAATCGGGGCCGAGAATTTATGAAATGCAGTAAACTCTTTGTCTGACTTCTCAAATAACTTATTCATCCACTTTTCTCTTTCCTTTTTTGACAGACCTGCTAAAGGCTTCCGGCGCAGATCACTCCAGCGCCTTTGCAATGCCGATAGGCTATCTGCTAAAAGCAATTTAGAATGAGGCAACAAATTGCTTTTCCATTTATAATTACGCATGTTGGCAATCTGGTCATTGGCATAAGTTATTTCCGCATCGCTCAAGACTAAAGAATCTGCTATAATCAGGTTCATTCTATCTTTTATTACGGGCATTTGTTTTATCAAAAGCGACGTAGCTTCTGACTTAGACATTCTCTTTTTTGCCCCGTTTTTGTATTCGTAATCTACGCTGTCATCACGAAATTTAAAAAGAACACGTGTCGTGCTTAGCGCCCGGTGCATAAAGGCTCTCATACCCCAGTCCACACTATCCTGATAACTAATATTCTCGTCTGACACAACCTCATTGATGAATTTAATAGCTTTAGCAGTATTTTGGGCAAGTGTTGTGTTACTCAATAAACAGCATATAATAATGTAGAATATATGTTTCATAATAGAATGATGACTTAGGTTATTCTATTCAATAATACAACAAAACAACCAGCATTATAAATGAAATTACTGCCAAACTTTTTTAGAAGTATATGTTCAATCAATCTATTATATTTAGCTCCTGTTTTTTATTGATTCATGACCACAGTTAATAGTGCCCAACGACATATATTCACTACTTACAAGGGGGGGGCGAAACGGGACATCTAATTCCCGATTTTGAAGTTGGTACCGGGAGTAATTTCTGGTTTTCAATTCCGTTGGACGATACTACGGCTTTGTAATTCCGCAAGATTCGGGTTTTATCATGTTTCCGGCTATAATAATTTTGTATCGTTAAATGATTATCAGTATGGAAACACAGAACGACATCGACTATAATAGAATTGCCGAAGCCATTGAATTTTTAAGGCTCAACTACAAACGCCAACCAACGCTTGAAGAAGCCGCCGAACATGTAAGTCTTAGCCCGTTCCACTTTCAGCGCATGTTTAAGGATTGGGCGGGCGTAACCCCCAAACAGTTCCTGCAATATTTAAGTATAGAGCATGCCAAGTCTATTCTTAAGGATAAACAAGCCTCTTTATTCGATACCGCTTTTGAAACCGGCCTGTCCGGCACCGGCCGTTTGCACGACTTATTTATTAAGGTTGAAGGCATGACACCCGGCGAATACAAGAATGGCGGCGAGCAGCTTGATATCAACTATAGCTTTGCCCAAAGTCCGTTTGGGAGCATTGTGGTGGCGTCGACCGCGAAGGGTATTTGCTATATGGCTTTTGTTGATAAAACCAATGACGAAGCGTTGACTGAACTAAAAAGCAAATTTCCTAACGCCAGATACACTCAATTTTTAGATACCATACAGCAAAATGCTCTTTTTATTTTTACGCAGGATTGGAGCAAGCTGAGCGATATCAAACTGCATTTAAAAGGCACTCCCTTTCAACTTAAGGTTTGGGAAACATTACTAAAAGTACCTGTGGGCGGTTTAACCACTTATGGCACCCTGGCTAATGAGCTGAAAAATCCAAATGCCTGTCGTGCGGTTGGCTCGGCGGTAGGCGATAACCCGGTTGCTTTTTTGATTCCCTGCCACAGGGTAATCAGAT